>CACZIY010000009.1 GCA_902781345.1 Oscillospiraceae bacterium
AACGCAAAAGTTCAATTTGTAGTTAACCCGAAAATTGTTCGAGGACTTGACTATTACACCAAAACAGTATTTGAGTTTATTACTACTGAAATTGGCTCGCAAGGCGCTGTTTGTGCTGGTGGTAGATATGACGGTCTTTCTGAAGAATTAGGCGGACCAAACTTGCCTTC
Source organism: Oscillospiraceae bacterium (assembly GCA_902781345.1). GTDB lineage: Bacteria > Bacillota > Clostridia > Oscillospirales > Acutalibacteraceae > RUG11462. The sequence goes on from CACZIY010000009.1 coordinate 171, forward strand.
CCTTGGTTTTGCTATGGGACTTGAAAGAGCGCTTTTGCTTATGGAAAAGCAAGGTTGCGAATTCCCAAATGACAACACAGCCGATGTTTACATTGCACCTATGGGCGAAAAGGCAGAAGCTAAGGCGATTGAGCTTTGCAAAGCACTTCGTGATGAGGGCTTTTCGGCGGTTACCGACTATTCAAGCAGAGGTCTTAAAGCTCAAATGAAATATGCTGATAAAATCGGTGCTAAATTTAGTATGGTTATCGGCGATAACGAGATTGAAAGTGGTAAAGCAACACTTAAAAATATGATTTCTGGCGAAACACAAGAGGTTGAACTCGGCGGTGATTTTGTAGAAAAGCTTTACAAAATGAATACCGAAAACATTTTAAACGATATTGAAAATACCGCATTATTTTAATAAAGGAGTTTTTTAGTTTATGTTAGAATTTATGGGTAATATGCGCAGAACTCATTACTGCGGTACTTTAAGAAAAACAAATGAGGGTGAAGAAGTTACTGTTTGCGGTTTTGTTCAAAGACAAAGAAATTTAGGACAGTTGATTTTCGTTGATGTTCGTGATAGAACAGGTATTGTTCAATTAAGTTTTGACGATACAACCGAAAAAAGCATTTTTGAAAAAGCGAATGCTACTCGTTCTGAATTTGTTGTAATTGCAAAAGGTATTGTTAAAATTCGTTCTTCGATTAATAAAGAAATTCCAACCGGTGAAATTGAAATTGCGGTTAATGAATATAAAATTCTTTCAACCGCTGAAACACCGCCTTTTGAAATTGTTGAAAATTCAAATGTTAAAGAGGAATTGCGTTGTAAATATCGTTATCTTGATTTACGCAGACCTGATTTACAAAGAAATATCATTATGCGTCATAAAATCGCAAAGGTTACTCGTGATTATTTTGATGAAAACGGCTTTATCGAGATTGAAACACCAATGCTTATAAAGTCAACACCTGAGGGTGCGAGAGATTATCTTGTACCATCTCGACTTTATCACGGCGAGTGCTATGCCCTACCTCAATCACCGCAGATATATAAGCAATTGCTTATGGTTTCGGGCTTTGATAAGTATATGCAAATTGCAAGATGTTTTAGAGATGAAGATTTGCGTGCAGACAGACAACCTGAATTTACACAAATTGACCTTGAAATGTCTTTTGTTGATACCGAAGATGTTTTAGCGGTCGGCGAAGGCTATATTAAGAGACTTTTTAAAGAAATTCTTGATGTTGATGTTAAATTACCGCTTCCAAGAATGACTTTTGCTGATGCAATGAATTTTTACGGCTCTGATAAGCCTGATTTGCGTTTTGATATGAAGATTACCGATTTATCTGATATTGTTAAAGACAGCGGTTTTGGCGTATTTAAAGGCGCAATTGAAAATGGTGGAAGCGTCAGAGCAATTTGTGCAAAAGACGCAGTTGATACTTATACAAGAAAAAATATTGACCGCTTAACCGAAAGTGCAAAAGGTATCGGCGCAAAAGGTCTTGCTTGGGTTAGACTTACCGATGAGGGTATTGCTTCATCTTTTGCAAAGTTTATTTCAGAAGATGAAATGAACGCAATTATTGCTCGTTGTGAAGCTGAAAAAGGCGATGTTATCGTAATTGTTGCCGATAAAGATAAGGTTACTTTGCCAACCCTTGGTGCGCTTCGTCTTGAAATGGCTAATAAGCTTGATATTATTCCGAAAGACGAATATAATCTTGTTTGGATTACTGAAATGCCATTCTTTGAATACAATGACGAAACTGATAGTTGGGACGCTATGCACCACCCATTTACTGCACCGCTTGATGAGTGTATTCAATATCTTGAAAGCGACCCTGCAAAAGTTAAAGCAAAGGCTTACGACCTTGTTATGAACGGCACTGAAATGTCGTCAGGCTCAATTCGTATTACTAACCCTGATTTACAGAAAAAAATGTTTAATGCACTCGGTCTTTCAGAGCAAGAGGCGCAAGAGAAATTCGGTTTCTTGACCGATGCGTTTAAATACGGCGCACCGCCTCACGGTGGTATGGGTATAGGTCTTGACAGACTTTGTATGATTATGCTTAAATGCGAATCACTTCGAGATGTTGTTGCATTCCCTAAAATGCAAAACGCAAGAGATTTAATGAGTGAATCCCCTGCTGTTTGCGATGAACAACAAATCAAAGATTTAGGCATAAAATTTGAAGAATAAAATAGTTGACAAACTGATTATTTTTGTTATAATAAAAATGCAGAGAACGAAACTCCCTTTGAAGCCAGTTCACCCGTTATTTTTGAGGTGTTGGCAGGGGAATAACTTTGTTCTCTGTTTTTTCTTGACATTTTTTGTTTTTTATGATATAAAATAAACAGAAACCACCACAGAATCGACTTTGGGCGTTGTGTCAGGGCTTTTTGCATTGATGAGCTGTGAGGTTTCTTTTTTTCTTGACAAACGCATTTTATTGTGTTATACTATGACTACAATCGCTATGAAGGAGTTCGGTAGGCATTTAGAAGCCTACTCGTCCGACTGGATTAGCGATTTTTGTTTTAATAAAAACAAAAAAACGACTTGATAAATCAAGTCGTTTTTAATTTACTTTAAATTATTTTACCATTGATGCGATTTCATCAGCAAAGTTTTCTTCTTTTTTCTCAATGCCTTCGCCTTTTTCGTATCTTGTAAATGATTTAACTTTGATGTCGCCACCGAGTTCTTTAGCAAATTTCTCAATATATTTGCCAACTGTGTAGTCGCCGTCAAATGCGAAAACTTGCTCGATTAAGCAATTTTCTTTATAATATTTGCCGATTTTACCCGAAACAATTTTTTCAAGAACCTGTTCAGGCTTGTTAGCCATTTTAGGGTCTTCTTTCATTTGAGCAATCATAATTTCTTTTTCTTTTGCGATTACTTCTTCAGGAACTGATGCTTCATCAAGGAATGATGGGTTCATAGCAGCAATGTGCATTGCAACATTTTTGCCAAGAGTTTTGAACTCATCTTTAGCAGCGATTTCATCAGTAGTATCAAACTCAACTAATACACCGATTCTGCCGCCTGTATGAATGTAAGAAGTACAAATACCCTCTGTTCTGTAGAAACGACGGATTTTCATATTCTCTCTAACTTTTAAGAATAATTCTTGTACCATTTCATCAACAGTTTGACCGTTTGCTGAGCATTTTTGCAATGCTTCAACATCAGCAGGATTTTGTTCAACAACAACATCAATAACTTTTTGGCAAAGCTCTTTGAATGGGTCACCGCCTGCAACGAAGTCAGTTTCAGCGTTGATTTCAAGAATTGCACCTACATTGCCCTTAACAGTTGCAATAACTTGTCCTTCAGCGGCAACTCTTGAAGATTTTTTAGCTTGTGAAGCAAGACCTTTTTCTCTCAAATAGTCGATTGCTTTATCCATATCACCGTCACACTCAACAAGTGCTTTTTTGCAGTCCATCATACCGCAACCGGTTTTCTCACGAAGATCTTTAACATCTTTTGCTGTAAAAGCCATAAAAGATATACCTCCTATAAAAATTAACTTAATTTAAAATTATTCAGCAGCTTCTTCTTTTTCTTCTGCTACTTCTTCAGCTGCTTGCTCAACAGCCTCTTCTGCTACTTCTTCAGTAGCTTCTTCTGTTTCAACAACAGCGTCCTCGCCTTGTCTGCCCTCGATAACTGCTTGAGCGATTGTGTGAGCAATAAGTTTTACTGCACGGATAGCGTCATCGTTACCAGGAATTACATAGTCGATTTCATCAGGGTCGCAGTTAGTATCAACGATAGCAACTATCGGAATACCGAGTTTTTTAGCCTCTAAAACTGCAATTCTTTCTTTTCTTGGGTCAACTACGAAAAGTGCTCCAGGGAGTTTTTTCATATCTTTGATACCGCCCATGAATTTTTCAAGACGGTCAATCTCAGCTTGGAGTTTGATTACTTCTTTTTTAGGGAGAAGCTCAAAAGTGCCGTCTTCTTCCATTTTGCGAAGTTGTTCAAGTCTTTTAATTCTACGACGGATTGTTGTAAAGTTAGTCATCATACCGCCGAGCCATCTTGCGTTTACATAAGGCATACCGCAAAATTCTGCTTCTTCTTTGATAGAATCAATAGCTTGTTTTTTTGTACCTACGAAAAGAATATCTTTTCCTTCGGCTGAGAGGTCACGAACTAAATTGTAAGCCTCTTCTAATTTTTTAACGGTTTTCTGCAAGTCGATGATGTAGATACCGTTACGCTCTGTAAAAATATACTGAGCCATTTTTGGGTTCCAGCGTCTTGTTTGGTGACCAAAATGTACACCAGATTCAAGCAACTGTTTCATTGAAATTACTGACATATTAATGTCCTCCATAAAAAATTTGTTATTTACCGCCGCATTAGTCATCCTTCACTGCCCCTGAAAAAATCAGGACATGGCAAAAAAGTCGTAATGCGTGAGTATTACCGATATAGTATAGCACATTTGAAAAAAAATTGCAAGTGTTTTTTTATTATTATTGCAAATGTTTATGATCTGTGTTAAAATGGGTTTGAGGTGAAAAAATTATGCGAATTCATTGCAATTTTACAGGTGGAAATATTATAGTTAAAAACATAAGCAAAAATGTTGTTGATTTAGAATGTGATTTAAGAGATAATTATGAAGATTGGTTTTATTGGGCTTTTTGTGTTGAAGGTGCAAACGGTAAAACAATTACCTTTAATCTTAACAAAAACTGCATAGGTTATTTTGGCCCTGCAAAAAGTTATGACCTTGAAAATTTTGAGTGGACAAATGTTGAAACCGATAATCATTCTTTTACTTACACTTTTAAAGAAAATGAAGATAAGGTTTATTTTTCACATAGTTTTTTATATCATCCAAAAAGGTTTTTAGAGTTCTCAAAATCACAAAACTTTGAAGTTAAAACGCTTTGCGAATCGAAAAAAGGACGAAAAGTGCCTTATATAAGCGTTGGCAGTGGTGAAAAAACTATTTTTCTCACTTCACGCAACCACGCTTGCGAATCGACAGGCACTTATGTTTTAGAGGGTGTTTTGAGAAAACTTTCTTCCCTTTTACCGCAAGAATACAAAATAATTTGTGTACCTTTTGTCGATTATGACGGCGTTGTTGACGGCGACCAAGGTAAATGTCGCAGTCCTCACGACCACAATAGAGATTATACCGACTCGCCTATTTACCCGGAAGTTAGAGCAATAGAAAATTTAATTGACAGCAACTTTGTTGTATATGGTTTTGATTTTCATTCGCCTTGGCATTTGTACGAAAGAAACGATACCGCTTTTATTGTTCAAAAAGATGTGAAAAAATTAGAAGAATATACTTGTTTTGGAAAAATGCTTGAAAAAAATAATCGAGAATGCTCTTTCAGATATCATCAAAAAAATGATATTGCGCCAAATTGCGAATGGAATTTGGGCAAAGCGGCTACTATCGGAAAATATTTTGATAAAAAAGAAAGTTGTCGCTTAGCGTTTACACTTGAAACTGCATATTTCGGCACAAAAGAAAATGTTGCTAGTGTAGAAAAATTCTTAAATTTAGGCGAAGATTTTGCTACAACAATTTTAGAATATATTAAAACGGTGGATTGTTAAAATCCACCGTTATTTTTTATTATACTTTTAACTTTTTGTTTTTGGTCCAATTTGAATAAGCGAGTTTGCCTGTTTCTTTATTTTTGGTGTAGGACCTGATTTTTACTTTATAAGATTTACCTCTCAATGAAGTAATCGCTTTTGTAACAGTTTTTTTAGTGTTATACTTTTTAGCGTAAGAGTTGCCGTTTTCGGTATTAACACATTTTACTTGAAAACCTGTTGCATCATTTACTTTTTTATAAGTAACTTTAATTTTCTTTTTAGCGGTTGTGTATTTTACACCGGGTGTTTTCAATACCAATTTGTCAATTGCTTGACCTTTTTCAATTATTTCTTCGCAAACTGTGCAAACCATATCGCCTGTATAGCCGTTTTCAAAATAAGTGGCTTCCTTTACATTTCTAAGCTCAGTTTGGTGCAAATGGTCGCAAACGCTGTTTGATAAATCAGGGCTTGTTACATACCAATAATAGCTGAAATTAGCGATTTTTGCGTCTTGGTCTTTTCCCTTAATAGTAGAAGAATTAAGCGGTACTCTGCCATTTGGGCTGCCGTTTGCAGGGTCGGCACAATAGAAAATGCCATCAGCATAATCGGTAAGAATTACAGCGTGGTACTGACCTGAATTGCCATAGTTATAAGCCACAATTCCCTCAGGATGAACTGCGAGCAAATCAATTAAAGCAGTTTTTTTATTCTTTTTAGGTAAATCCTGATGACCTACCGAAATACCTTTATAAGTAAATTCCCATCTAAGCCCTGTGCCTTCAATCCAAGCGGTTGAACGCATAGAGTCCTCAGTGATTTTTTTCCAATTAGTTTTGTCGCACAAGATAGTAGCACGCCTTACCATCATAACCGCCGAAGCCAAAGTACAGGTTTTTGGCTGTTGTTTAATAAAAACTTCTGGTTGGTTTATATCATCAAAGGTTGCAGCGAATGCACTTGATTGACAAAAAATTAATGCCGAAATTAACAAACTGCAAGACAAAATTAACGAAACAATTCTTTTCATTACTTATTCTCACTCCTTGTCGAGTGAATTATAACACAATTCGACAAAGAATTCAACCTTTATTTTTTTGCAACAAAAAACCCGATGAAAATCATCGGGTTAATTTTATTAGTCAGAAACATATGGCATTAATGCCAAATGTCTTGCTCTTTTAATAGCAACTGTCAAAGCTCTTTGATGGAAAGTGCAAGTACCTGTAACTCTGCGAGGTAAGATTTTTGCTCTTTCAGATGTATATTTAGAGAGTTTTGAAACATTTTTGTAATCAATAAATCCGCCGCCCTGTCTGTCAACACAGAAAGCACAAACTTTCTTACGACCTTTTCTCATAGGTCTTGCAGGACGCTCTGGTCTTTTATTTTCTTCCATTAAGGGTTACCTCCTAAATTATTTTAGTAATTAGAATGGCAAGTCCTCATCACCCATTGAAATTTCTTCAAAATCACCTGTATCAACATTTGAGAATGAAGCGGGTTCCCCTTCCTCTCTTGATGAGAAAGAATTAGAACTTGATTCTGATTTTGAACCGCAGAAATCCGCACTCTCAACAACAACTTCATAGGCGGTTCTATTGTTGCCGTCTTTATCTTGATAACTTCTTTGCTGTAAACTACCTTTTATCGCAATCATTTGACCTTTAGCAAAATATTTTGTGATAAAATCAGCGTTATGACGCCATGCTACGCAAGGAATGAAATCAGTTTGTGAATTACCGTCTTTTGAGAAGTTGCGGTTAATTGCAACAGAAAAAGATGTAACTGACAAACCAGTGTTTGTTGTGCGAAGTTCAGGTGTGGCAGTAAGTCTGCCCATAATTACTACTACATTAAGCATTTGTTTTTACTTCTCTTTCGTTAAGATTACGCCTCTTTGGCAACGGTTAAATATCTTAACACATTATCAGCAATGTTGAGTTTACGAGCGAGCTCAGTAATAAATGTAGGTTCAGCAGTATGTGTAATAACAACATAGTAGCCATCATTTTCATAGTTGATTGGATAAGCGAGTTTTCTTTTACCCCATTCATCTACATTATCAATTGTGCCGTTTTTCTCGATAAGAGCTTTAAATTTTTCTAAGCCCTCTTTTGCTGACTCTTCGCCGCCTTTAAGCGAGAAAACCAATACGGTTTCGTAAAGATTAGCCATTGATATTTTCCTCCTTTCGGTCATTCGGCTTGAAAACAAAATTTCAAGCAAGGAATAATTTTTTGAATTTAGTTATACTTAGATTCAGTATAACAAGGATATTTTACACTTTTTTTATCAATTAGTCAAGTGTTTTTACTAAATCTTTCAAATATTTTTTAAAATCTGCGCCAAATTCTTTGTTTTTAAGCGAAATTTCAACATTTGCTTGCATAAATGAGAGTTTATTTCCCATATCGTATCTTTTACCCGAAAACTCAATTCCCATCATACCCTCGTTTTTTGCAAGCACTCGCATAGCGTCAGTTAATTGAAGCTCATTGCCTGCGCCTTTTGGGATATTTTCAAGAATTTCAAATATTTTCGGCGGTAAAATTACTCTGCCAAGAATTGAATAAAGCGACATAATCTGGTAAGGCGACGGTTTTTCAATCATATCGGTTACCTTCATAACCTTGTCGCTTACCATTTCAACATCAAGCGAGCAATACTTTGTAATTTGCTCTTTTGAAACCTTTTTAACGCCTGCAACGCCGAGTCCGTATTGCTCATGAACCTCAGCCAACTCGCCAATTGCTGGCACATCGCCAATAATAACATCATCGCCATAAAGCACCGCAAAAGGCTCGTCATCAACCCATGCTTTTGCTTTTAAAACTGCGTGGCCTAAGCCGCCTGTAACACCTTGACGCATAAAGGTAATATTAGCAAGATTAGCAAGTCGCTCAACCTGAGCTAATTGCTCGAATTTTTTAGAATCACGCAAAGCGTGCTCTAACTCAACCGAGTGGTCAAAGTGGTCCTCAATTACGCCTTTACCACGATTTGTAATAATCAAAATTTCTTCTATTCCTGCTGCAACCGCCTCTTCAACGATATATTGAATTGCTGGTTTATCAACAATCGGCAACATCTCTTTAGGTGTTGCTTTTGAAGCAGGTAAAATTCTTGTACCAAGACCTGCTGCAGGTATAATAGCCTTTCTCAATTTCATAAAATTATACTCCTTTGCTTTAAAGTTTTTACTAAAGAATTCTTAAAAACAAGATTAACAGCGTTTCAAAAATTCTTGTTCCAAAATATAAAATTACTGGCAAAAATATATTTGCACCGCCAGCTCGCATAAACTCAATATCTGTCGGATTACCGTTTTCTTTCAGCGTTTTAACTTTTGAAATAACATGATTTTTATAAAAATAATCACCGAAAATACCTGTAATTATACTAAACAAAAACGATAAAACCGTGAAAATGAAAAACCATCTGATAAGTACAGGATTTGCACTCATAAAATCATCAAAAAAAGTTTCAGTGCTGTTAGTATTAGCATTTGTAAAATACAAGCAAATTGAGCTTAACGAAGATAAAAGACTTTTCAAAATTGCTGGTGCATACATTCTTCTTGAAATATACCAATACTCTGTTAAAAAGAAGCCGAGCCAATTCCAAGAAACCTTAGATTTAGTATTTTTCATACGCCTGAAAATTCTTAAATATCTCAAAGCGTTGTAGCCTACAAATGAAGCGGCTTCCTTAGCGGAAATTCCGCCTAAATCTTCATTTGGGTCAATACCGTTTACTTTGAAAAATGGGTTTTCAGTTGTTGATTTTTGTTCTTGCTCTTTTGGCTCTTTTAAAGCAGCGCCACATTTTTTGCAAGTTTCGTCATTTACATCATTTAAATAACCGCAATTTTTGCATTTTAATAAATTTTCGTTTTCTTGCTTCTCATCAGGATAAGGCACCTTGGCTGGTTGCCACTGCTCATTTGTACCGTGAGAATCAGCGTAAAAGCAGTGTCCTAAGCTTTTAAAGCATTTTTTGTGATGAGGTGCACCACATTCGGGACATATTGCCACTTCATCAGTAAAAAGCTTTGCTTTACAAACAGGACAAATTCCGTTTTCTAAATCAATATTCATTACATTTTCCTTAATTTCTTTTTTATAATAATATTTTACTATATATTATCTTAATTTTCAAGTAAATAATTAAAATTTAATTATATATAATACTAATTACTGTTTTTAAGTTTATAAAAAAACAGCTCCCAAACCAAAAAGATTTGGGAGTTGTTGGTGCTGGTGACCGGAATCGAACCGGTACGGGTTATTCACCCACGGGATTTTAAGTCCCGGGCGTCTGCCAGTTCCGCCACACCAGCAAGTGTCAAGCACTTAAAATATTATACTTAATTTGATTCAAAAAGTCAAGAGTTTTTTTATTCAAATTAATAAAAAATAATCATTTGCAAGTTTTAAGTGCTTCTAAAACACAATTATGCTGTTCTTTCAAAGAATTTTACATTATATTTTGCTAAGTATTGTTTTAATAATAACAAATCCTCTGCATCAACCATTTTATCGCCGTTTACATCACTTGCAAAACAGCAGGCAGTAACTCTTTGTTTTGCCAAATGTTTTCTGAATACAAGCAAGTCCAACAAATCAACTTTACCGTCAAAATTAACATCACCAGCGACTGTTTTATCATAAGTACCTGGTATCCAATACTCTCCGCCTAATTCATATGCGCCTATATCAGGTGCAATACCGTAATACTCATCATCAATTTTTTCAAGTTTAGTTCCACTGTCAACTAAAACCGAATTCTCTTGAGGAACAAAGTGCTTATCAATATTAAATTCGGTTGCAAATGCATTTGTAATCAATGTAGGAGCATTTTCACCCTTTATAAATTCAGCATTAGGATTTATAGCATTATTTGCTATTATCATACCTTTTTGGCTGTATTCAGCAGTTTTCGGCCAGCCTTGAATACCCTCGCCGCAATCAAAAACTGTATTTCTGTAAATTATATTATCAATACTGCTGTTATTAATAACAATGCCCGACTCCGAAACATTCCAAACAACATTGTTCCTTACAACAAAATTATAACATTCATTATCAAGATAAATTCCGCAAGAATTTTTCATACTGTCGTGAACCCAGTTATTGCGAATTTGAACGCCTTTTCCATTTCTGTGATAGCCATAAATAACACCGCCGTCACGAGTTAAATACATAGCATCATGACAATCATTATACTCTATAATTGTATTATCATAACCATCACCGAAAACACCGGTATTAATAAAGTAAATTATAAATCTACCTGATTTATACAGGTTATTATGGCTTATTGTATTATTTTTAGTGTTACCTTCAATAGAAATTGCCGCATTATAACCACCGCCGATTGCAACATCATGAATATTACAGTTAATAACTGTGTTGCCATTGCCGTTTATTAAAATGCCGCTACTCATAGTATAAGCGATTTCACTGTTTTTCCAAGTGTTATTGTTACCGCAAATTCTTGTGCTGTTATAAGCATTAATATGGGTGTTATAACCATCATTAGTACGGAAATAATCGGAATAGTAAACATTTACATTATCAAATACACAATTATCAGTATCGTGTACTACTACACCGCCACCGATAATATTTAGATTTTTAAAGTTTATATATGAGCAACCCCATAATTCAATTGCATTATCACGCGATTTAATTTGTACTTCACCGCTTTTCGGTTCTTTTCCGTCAGGCATAATTACATAGAAATATCCATCATTCTTATCATAATAATACTCTCTTGCGGAATCTAAGCCTGAAAGCGAATCAGTAAGGAAGTACCAATCATCTTTTTGCGGTGTATATGTATCCGATTCTTCACCGACATAAGAAAATTTTAAACTTTTACCTGCATTATATTCAGTTATCTGCCTTGCATAAGACACATATTGCTCATAAACTTTTCCTGTCCACAAATATGCAGTTGCACCTGTCCAGTCGCCTTCAGGCAAGTTTTTATCAGCAATAGTGTAATGGTCAGAACCGCTTTCCATTATCGCTCTTTGCATATTGAGAGGGTCATCTGCAGAAGCATTCGGCCATCTCGCTTCGATTAGGTTTTTATATTCACCATTGCTATACATAAGCGCATGAGAAACATCACCTTTTATTCCAATATTAGTTCTGTAAATATTATCTTTGTATTTTTCCCAAGCTGATGTTATAGGTTCGTATGCGGAAATATAGACATTGGCACCTTCTTCTCCCTCAATTGTGTAAGAAGAATTTTGCTCGCCGTGGGTTTCCCAAAACATTACTGTTGAATTATATACACCCGACTGCAGAATAATTTTATCACCGGCAGAAAAACTTTTTCTTGCATCATCAATGGTTAAATAAGGATTTTCCCTACTGCCGTTGCCGTTTACGGAACCATTAACAGAAGATACATAAATACTTTTTGTTTCACTTGCCAAAACAGGAATTGACGAAAAAAGCATTGAAATAACCAGCGCTGTAATCAAAAGTTTAATTTTCATTATTACTCATCCTAAAATATATTCTAAATCGTTAAATGATTCTTTATATAACATAGCAAGGTATCACAACCTCGCTTGATATCTTTATAGGTTGTTTCAAATTCGCCTGTGTACCAAGGGTCTGCTATTGAAGTATTTTCGCCGGCGTAAGATAACAAAAGTTTAATCTTATTATCATAATCATCAGGCACAATATATCTCATATTTCTAATATTGTTTTTATCCATAAGCAATATTAAATCATAATTTTCATAGTCTTCTTCGGTAAATTTTTGCGCTTTTCGACTGTGATAAGGTATATTATGCTCATCTAAAACCCTTTTGGTGCCGTAGTGAATATCGTTACCTATTTCTTCATAACTTGTTGCCGACGAGGCTATGAAAATATCATTTTCAAGCCCCGCTTTTTCGACAATATATTTCATATAAAACTCTGCCATTGGACTTCTGCAAATATTGCCGTGGCAAACAAACATAATTTTTAACATATTTTTTCCTTATATTAAGACAAAGCGATTTTATCAATCAATGCAACTTCTTCATCGCTAAATGGTGCAAAGTTGACAATTCCGCAGTTTTCTTTGATTTGTTCAGGGTTTGAAGCGCCGATTAAAACGCTTGTAACTTCATCGTTTTTAACAACCCAAGAAAGAGCCATTTGCGCAAGGGTTTGTCCTCTGTTATTCGCAATTTCATTTAACTCTCTTGATTTTTCAACTACCTCTTTTGTAATGTTTGATTTATTCAAGAAAACACCCGAAGTCGCTACTCGACTGGTTTCTGGAATACCATTTAAGTATCTGTTAGTCAGCAAGCCTTGTGAAAGCGGGCTGAAAACAATAAGACCTTTTTTGGTTTTCTTGCAAGAGGCTTTTAAGCCGTTATCTTCAATAGTTCTGTTATAAATCGAATATGAATTTTGATTGATAATAAACGGGCATTTTAAATCTTTTAAAATTGCAGCCGCTTTTTCCATTGTTTCACCGTCATAATTAGAAAGACCAACATAAAGCGCTTTGCCTGATTTTACAGCTTGGTCTAATGCGCCCATAGTTTCTTCAAGCGGTGTGTTCTCGTCTGGGCGATGATGATAGAAAATATCAACATAGTCAAGACCCAAACGATTTAAGCTCTGGTCAAGACTGCTTAATAAATATTTTCTGCTACCGTTGTCGCCGTAAGGACCCGGCCACATTCCGTAACCTGCTTTTGTGCTGATAATCAACTCATCACGATAAGCCTTTAAATCGCTGTTAACAATTTTGCCGAAATTAGTTTCGGCAGCACCAGGAACTGGGCCGTAATTGTTTGCAAGGTCAAAATGGGTAATTCCGCAATCAAATGCGGTAAAGCACATATTTTTCATATTTTCAAAATCTGAATTTGTGCCGAAATTGTGCCAAAGACCAAGCGATACAATAGGTAGCTTCAATCCGCTGTCGCCAACTCTATTGTATTTCATTGTTTCGTATCTTTTTTGATTTGCAGTATAAGACATAAAATTTTTTTCCTCCGTTTTTAAAGTAAGTATATAATATCATATTTCTTTTAAAAAATAAAGAGTTATTTAAAAAATATGCGCCTTGAAAAAGACGCATATTTTTTTAAGACAGATTTAGTTTATATTAAAGTTTTTAAATACTCCACAATTTCTTTTTCTGTTGCAAAAGACATAACCTTTTTCGCAACCTCATCAGCCTTTTCTTTAGTCCATTTTGAAATGCTTTTTCTAACTTTTAAAACAGACGGTGCTGAAACGCTGAATTCAGTCAGTCCAAACGAAATTAACAACGGAATCATCATAGGATTGGCTGCTGCCTCACCGCACATTCCCACAGGTATTCCCTCGTTTTCGGCACATTCAATAATTCGTTTTATCATCATCAAAACGCTTGGCTGGAACGGTGAATACAAATAAGCAACATTGCTGTTTCCTCTGTCAGCCGCCATAGTATAGCCTGTAAGGTCGTTTGTACCTATGCTGAAAAAGTCAGCCTCTTTTGCAAGCAAATGAGCAATTACGCCCGACGCCGCAGTTTCGGTCATAACGCCGACTTTAATATTTTCATCAAACTCAATATTTGCAGTTCTTAACTCTGCTTTTGCCTCTTCGACAATCTTTTTGCCCTCTCTTAATTCCTCAACAGCGGTTATAAGTGGGAACATTATTCTGACATCGCCAAATGCACTTGCTCTTAAAATCGCCTTGATTTGAGATTTGAAAAGGTCAGGATTTTTAAGGCAATATCGAATTGCACGAAATCCCATAAAAGGATTTTCCTCTTTTTCAAGACCTAAATATGCAATCTCTTTATCGCCGCCGATATCGAGCGTTCTGATAATAAGCGCTTTGCCTTTAAGCACAATTGCTGCTTGTTTATATGCTTCAAACTGCTCATCTTCGGTTGGCGTTGAATCTCTATCCATAAACAAAAACTCTGTTCTGAAAAGCCCTACACCCTCGCCGTCAGCTTCCATTGCTTTTACAGCATCTTTCGGGTTGCCGATGTTGCAGAAAAGTTCATATTCTTTGCCGTCAGCCGATTTTGTAGGTTTACCTCTATACTTTTCGAGTTCTCGTTTTTCAACTAAAAAGGCTTCCCTTTTTTCAGAATATTCTTTAATTTCTTCTTCGCTTGGTGAAATAATTACATCACCTTGTGAACCGTCAACAATTACCGTATCGCCTGCAAAAATTGAGGAAAGTGCATTTTCAACGCTTAATACTGCAGGTATTTCAAGCGCTCTTGCTAAAATTGCAGAGTGCGAAGTCTGACTGCCTGTTTCGGTAATAATGCCGACAACATTTTCTTTATTAATTCCCGCAGTCATTGAAGGGGTTACCTCTTTCGCAACGATAACAGTGTTTTCAGGTGCATCACTGATTTTTATCTCTTTAACTCCTAATAAAATGCCTAAAATCGCATTTTTAATATCCTTTACATCGGCAGCACGCTGTTTTGTAACATCATCATCAACCGCTGAAAACATATCAATAAACATATTACAGATTTGTTCAAGCGATGCTTCAGCGCATTGTCCCGATACAATTAATTTTTCAATTTCCGAGCCCATATAAGGGTCTTTTATCATTTGAATATGACCCTCTAAAATTTCAGCTTCCTTTTCGCCAACGTCTTTGCGAAGTGCTTCTGCTTGAGCAGTAGTTTGTTCGCAAAACGTTTCAATTGCATTTTTAAATCGTTGTAATTCTTCATCGGTATCAGTAACGGTTTTTGGTGTGTAATCGAGAGAAACCTCTTCAATTTTTAAAACATTACCTATTCCGATACCCTCAGAAGCAGCTATTCCTTTTAGCATTTGTTTCACCTCGTTTTATTCGCCGAAACCGCTTTCAATAAGTGCCGAAGTTTCTGCTAAAGCTTCGTTTTCATCAGGACCATCGCAAACGAGTTCGATTTCGTTGCCGACTTTAATGCAAGCCGCAATAATATTCATAAGGCTTTTTCCGTCAATATCTTTACCGTTGTGTTTAATCACAACTGATGAAGCATATTTTCCTGCTGCTGAGGCAAATGTTGTTGCAGGGCGCATGTGAAAACCCTGTGCATTAACTAAAGTAAGTTTTTTTGATACCATAATTAAATACTCCTTTTTTCCTTAGGCAGTCGGTATAAAAACCGACTGCCCATTAAGTTTACAATTTACGCTTTTTTCTTTTTCATAAATAATGCTAACAATAACATTCCTACTACTGCACCGATTGCAAGTGATAAGAAGTAATACAAAGCATTACCTATTGTAGCAAGTACAAAGATACCGCCGTGAGGTGCCATAAGAGTACATTTGAATAATGCTGCTAATGCACCTGCTGTTGCCGAGCCGATAATACAGCTTGGAATAACTTGAAGCGGATGACCTGCTGCATAAGGAATTGCACCCTCTGTGATGAATGAAAGTCCCATAATATAGTTTACAGGTCCGTTCTTTCTTTCTTCAGCAGTCCAGCGATTTTTGAAGAATGTTGTTGAAAGAGCAATTGCAATCGGAGGTACCATACCGCCTATCATAACAGCACCCATAATTATATAAGCAGCATTTGTACCGCTTGCTAATAAGCCTGTTGCGGTTACATAAGCAGCTTTGTTGAATGGACCACCCATATCAATTGCCATCATACCAGCTAATAATGCACAAAGCGGAATAATTAATGCAGGGTTTTTAGACATTTCTGAAACACCGTCAGAAACTGCTGTGTTGATAACACCCATAATAGGGTTTACTGCACACATCATAACGCCTACAATGCCAAGACCTGCGAGTGGATAAATAAGAACAGGTTTAATGCCTTCAAGCGCTCTTGGTAATTTATCACAAAGTTTTTCAAGCATTTTCATAAGCCAACCTGCGATAAAGCCAGCGAGCAATGCACCTAAGAAACCTGATGGAATTGTTTTTCCAGCGCCAGGGTCTGCAAATGTTGCACCGTTTGAAGCGAGCAAGCCGCCAACAATACCAACTAAAAGACCAGGACGGTCAGCAATCGACATTGCTATAAAGCCTGCTAAAATCGGCAACATAAAGTTGAATGCATAGCCACCGATTGTTTTAAACCAAGCGGCAGCAGGAGTTACAGAACCGAAGTTTCCGTCCATTTTAACACCCATAATTGTATCAATCAAGAATGCGATAGCGATGAAAATACCGCCTGCAACTACGAACGGAAGCATGTGAGATACACCGTTCATAAGGTGTTTATAAAGTTTTCTGCCAAAGCTTTCATTTTGAGTAGTTTCGGCTGCATCTGCTTTTTTATCAGAATGGAAAACAGGAACTTCTTTATTAATTATTTTATTAATAAGTTCTTCTGGTTTATGAATTCCGTCAGCTACCTTTGTTGAGTAAACAGGTTTGCCGTCAAAACGAGCGGTTTCAACACTTTTATCTGCTGCAATAATAATACCATCGCAATTAGCGATTTCTTCAGCAGTAAGAACATTTTTTGAACCGCCTGAGCCGTTAGTTTCAACCTTGATTGAAACACCTAACTGCTCGCCTGCTTTAGCTAATGCTTCAGCTGCCATATAAGTATGTGCAATACCTGTTGGGCAAGCTGTTACTGCTAAAACTCTGTAGCCTTTTTCTTCACCCTTTTCTTCTTTTACTTCATCAGGGAATTTTTCAGTTTCTTTTGCATCAATAATCTGTAAAAATTCTTCAACTGATTTTGCCGCTTTTAACTGTGAAGTAAAAGCTTCGTCCATAAGCATTTGCATAAGTCTTGCAAGCACTTCTAAATGGACATCGCCGTCAGTTGTAGCAGCAATCATAAAGATTAACTTGCAGTCGTTGCCATCAGGTGCGCCATAATCAACACCGTCAGGAACAGTAATTGCTGTTAAAGCAGGGTGCTTAACAGCTTCGCTTTTTGCATGAGGAATAGCAACTTCCATACCAATAGCGGTAGTGCCCATTTCTTCTCTTTTTAAAATGCCGTCTTTAAAAGCTGAAACATCGCTTAAATTACCGCATTTTTCGTGAAGCGACACTAATATGTCTATTGCTTCCTCTTTGGATTTTGGGGTTTCGCCGAGTAATACGCCTTGTTTTTTGAGTAAATCGGTTATTCGCATAGAATTTTCCTCCTTAAATGAATTTTTTCATTAATTCATCTATTTTTTCTTTTGTGGCAAGACCAGGTAAAAACGCTGTTGCATTGCCACAAGCACTGCCAAGTTTTAATGCGTAAGAATAGTCATTCTTAATTTCGTATCCTGCTATAAATCCTGCGACCATTGAGTCGCCCGAGCCTACTGTGTTAATAACCTTTTCTTTTTGCACTCCTTCGGTGTGCTTTTCGCCGTTTTCATCAATAAGCATTGCGCCTTCGCCACCGAGTGAGATTAACACATTTTTAGCTCCCATTTCCTGAAGCTTTCTTGCATATTTTTCGGTATCTTGAGAGGATACTATTTTTGTTTCAAATATTTCTGATAATTCCTGCCTGTTCGGCTTAATCAAAAATGGTTTATACTTTAAAGAATTAAGCAAAAGCTTTTTAGTTGCGTCAACAACTATTTTTATATCTTTATCTTTCACTTTTTCAAGCATTCTTTCATAAATATCATCAGGCAAGGTGTTTGGAATACTGCCTGCTAAAACCAAAGTATCGCCGTCTTTTACAACTTCCAACTTTTGCATTAACATTTCAATTTCCTTTTCATCAATGAAAGGACCTTGACCGTTTATTTCGGTTTCATCATCAGCCTTAATTTTAATATTTATTCTTGAATTGCCTTGTTTTAGCCAAATAAAATCGGTTTTAATTTTTTCGCTTGATAAACCTTTTTTAATCTCCTCGCCGGTAAAGCCTGCTAAAAAGCCATACGCTGTACTTTTTAACCCTAATTCAGCAAGAACCAAAGAAACATTTATACCTTTACCGCCGTAATAATACTCCTCACTTACAGTTCGGTTTGTAATGCCGAGTTTAAACTCATCAAGCCTTACAATATAGTCGATTGAGGGGTTAAGCGTAATTGTATAAATCATCTCATAACCTCCTTTACAACAGTTTCTTTTGCATATCTATTATCGGTAAGTTTATCTGTAATTATTATTCCCTTTTTAACTTCGGCAAAAGATACTGGAAAAACTCGATTAAATTTTGTGCTATCAACTAAAACGAATGAGTGATAGCTTTTTTTAACCGCTGCTTCTTTTACCAAAGACTCCTCAATATCAGGAGTGGTATAGCCTGCGTTGATATCAACACCGTTTGCACCCATAAAAGCTTTTGAAAAATTGAAGTTAGAAAGGTTTGCAATGCCCTCTGCTCCAATAATAGCTTCGGTTACAGGTTTGATTTTACCGCCTATTATATAAGTATTAAAGCCTTTATGAATAAGCTTTCTTCCGTGGGTAATTCCGTTTGTAATATAAGTTGCTTTGTCGTTTTTAATAAAATCAACTAATCTTGAAGTGGTTGTACCTGCATCAATAAAAACAAAATCGTTATCGTTGATTAACTCTGAACAATACTTTGCAATTTCGGTTTTTTCCTTGCTCATCATTTGCTCACGAACGCTGACCGAATCTTCAAACAAGCCCTCGTTTTTAACAATCTTAGTTGCACCGCCGAAAAACTTTCTGATTTTTCCGAGTTCATCAAGCGTTGTAAGGTCTCGCCTTATTGTAGATTCCGAAGTATTAATTACCTTTGCAAGCTCTGCAACGGTAACAGTATTCTTCTCTTCAATCAACTCTTGAATTATTCTGTATCTTTCTTCATTAAGCAACTTCAATCACCTCTTGACTAAATTATATCATCAAAAATCGTCAATGTCAAGCAAAATTTATCAATTTTTATCAAATATTTTCATATTTTTTCAGATTTTATACCTTTTTTGGTCAAAATTTGATTAAATTTAATCATTTTTCGTTGACAGTTTGCACTTTTTATGCTATCATTTAATAAAAAGGAGGGAGTAAAATGGAGTCTAAACAAAAATATTTAGCGCTTTTATCTGAAAAATACCCTACTATCAGCTCTGTAACTCGTGAAATAATCAATTTAACTGCAATTTTAAATCTGCCAAAAGGTACAGAACATTTTATGAGTGATATTCACGGAGAGTATGAAGCTTTTTATCATATATTAAATAACTGTTCAGGCGTTATCAGAGAAAAGATAAAAATGATTTATGGCGAAAGTTTATCAAATGATGAGAAAAAAGAGATTTGTACTTTAATATATTACCCAAAAGAAAAATTGCATTTGCTTAAACAAGACAATAAAACAAATGCTGAGTGGTACAAAAATACCATCAATCGTATGCTTGAAATTGCAAAGGCTCTTTCCTCAAAATACACTCGTTCAAAAGTGAGAAAGGCAATGCCTGAAGATTACGCATATATTATTGATGAGTTAATTCACACGCAAAAAGATGAAGATGATAACCAAGTTCGTTATCATAAAAATATTCTTGATACTATTATTAATATTAACGCTGACGATTTTATTATTGCATTAGCAAAGCTTATTAAAAGACTTGCTGTTGACCATTTACATATTGTCGGTGATATTTTTGACAGAGGCGAGTCAGCCGATAAAATTATTGATTTGCTTACTAAATATCATTCGCTCGATATTGAATGGGGCAATCACGATATTTTGTGGATGGGTGCCGCAGCAGGCAGCGAAGCGTGCATAGCAAATGTTGTCAGAAATTGTATTAAATACAACACAGTTCAAACGCTTGAAAGCGGTTATGGAATAAGCCTTAGAAAGTTAACGCTTTTCGCTCAAAAAACTTATAAAAACGCTGACCCTATGCAAGCCGCTTTAAAAGCGATTTCGATAATTCAATTTAAACTTGAAGGGCAAATTATTCTAAGGCGACCGGAATATGATATGAACGACCGCCTAATTCTTGATAAAATTGATTTTAAAAACAAAAGGGTTGTTTCTTGTCAAAAAACTTATTCAATTGATGACAGTGATTTTCCTACTGTTGAAAAAGGCAATGAATACTCACTTAATGATGAAGAACAAGAAATTATCAGTGAATTAAAAGCAGATTTTTTAAATAGTATTCGGCTGAAAAAGCATATTACATTTTTATATAAAAAAGGTAGTATGTATAAATGCTATAACGGAAATTTGCTTTATCACGGTTGTGTTCCGCTTGATGAAAACGGAAATTTAGATGAAATAAAGCTTTTTGGTAAAAGCTTAAAAGGCAAAGAGTATTTTGATATTGCCGAAAATAAAGCGAGAAAAGCATTTTTTGAAAAACGTGAAGAAGATTTAGATTTTATGTGGTATTTATGGTGTGGCAAAAAATCGCCATTATGCGGAAGAATAATCAAAACCTTTGAGCGTGCTTTTATAAAAGATGAAAATGCTTGGAACGAGCCAAAAAATCCTTATTACAAATTCTATTATGATGAAAAATGTTGTAAAATGATTTTAGAAGAATTTGGGCTTTTCTCCCCTGTTTCCCATATTATTAACGGTCATACACCTGTTAAAACTGTTAAAGGCGAATTGCCTGTCAGAGCAAACGGAAAGCTTTTTGTAATTGACGGCGGTTTTTGCAAGGAATACCACGAAAAAACAGGTATTGCAGGTTACACATTAATTTACAACTCGCACGGTTTAAGAATTAAATCACACAAGAATTTTGATAGCGTTTATCAGGCTTTACGAGAAAACAGAGATATTCACTCTGATTCTGAAATTGTTGAAACCGAAGAAAGCAGAGTTATGGTTGTTGATACCGACATAGGCAGTCAAATCAAAAGCGATATTGACGATTTGTATCAACTGCTTGAAATGTATAAAAAAGCATAAATTAAAAGAGACGAGTTTTATTTTTACTCGTCTCTTTTTTCCGCCCAATCGGGTAATGCTTCAAAAGCTTTTATTTCATTTTTATAAGGAAATGTTATTTTGCAAGAAAAAAGCATAGGAATATTTGACTTTTCTTTTGAACCATACTTTTTATCGCCAACTAATGGAAAACCTCGTGAAGCAAACTGCACTCTTATTTGATGAGTTCGTCCTGTGTGTAGTTTTATATGAACAAGCGATTTTTCGCCTG
Source organism: Oscillospiraceae bacterium (assembly GCA_902781345.1). Classification (GTDB taxonomy): domain Bacteria; phylum Bacillota; class Clostridia; order Oscillospirales; family Acutalibacteraceae; genus RUG11462. The sequence goes on from CACZIY010000009.1 coordinate 21,848, forward strand.
CAATCAGCGTTTCATATTCAAGGCTTGCTTTTTTAACACCTTTTCGCTCACGCTTTACCACAAAAACCTTGTTTTTGCTTGAATCCTTAAATAAAAAGTCTTGCAAAACTGCACTTCCCTGTGGTGTGCCGTGAACTAATGCTACATATTCCTTTACCATTTCACCGTTTTGAATTATTTTAGAAAGGTAAGCGGCAGTATTTTTATTTCTCGCATAAACCATAACACCGCCGACATTTTTATCAAGCCTGTGAACTGTAAAAATTTCACCGCCTAATTGCTCTTTTATCATTTCAGGTATTTGATTTTGAGAGTCAGCGCCTACAGGTTTTATTATAGCGACAATATCATTATCGCTGTAAATAATTTTCATATTTTTCACCTTAAATCAAAGGAGTACATTGCTGTACTCCTTTTTCAAATTACATTTCTACAATAATTTCGTGAACTTTGCCGTCGCCAAAAATATCAATCTCGTTACCGTCAACCTTTTCACCGTCAACAAAGAGGGTTTTAACACCGCTTTGAACGCCATTTGGATTTTTAACAGTAACTTTGTATGTATCGCCTCTGAATACACGAGTCATAGTTACCTCTTTCCAATCGCTTGGAACACAAGGGTTAATTATGAAGCTGTTGTAAGAAGGAATAAAGCCGAGCATATATTGAGTGATTGCTCTAAACATCCAACCTGCAGTACCTGTTACCCAGGCGAATAAGGTCTCACCTTTTCTTGGGTTATCAGGACCGAAGTACATATTTGTAACAACATAAGGCTCACAACCTGATTTATCAGATGGGTTAGAGGAAGCATCTGGCAAGATTTTAGCGATAGTTTCATACGCTTTATCGCCTCTGCCTAAAATGCAGTCAGCAACAACCTTGAATGTACCGCCGTGGCAGTAAGGTGTACCGTTTTCCCAAATACCAGGAATAAAGCTTGTTAAACGACCGATTTTGTTGTTGAATTTTGTATAAGTTGGGTATAAGGTTAATGGGCCGTAATCTGAATCAAGATATTTATCAACCGCATTAATGCATTGCATTTTACGCTGTTCATCAGCAATATCAGAAAGAACTGCCCAAGTTTGTGAGTTAAGATAAATCATACCCTCTTTTTCGGTATGAGAGCCGACTTTTTCATCATAGTCGTTGATTGCGGCTAAGTACCACTCACCGTCCCAGCCTTTATCATTAACAGCTTTTTTAATGTTTTCAGCACGCTCAATCATTTCGTTATAAACTTCTTCATCTTCCAAAACATCACGAGCGATTTCAGCCATATTATGAAGTGCATAATGAGCAGCGATTGAAGTCCAGACGCTTTCGCCTTTGCCTTTTAAGCCTGTCATATTAAGCGAGTCATTCCAGTCGCCATCACGAGATTTTACAAGACCGTCTTTACCTAAGTCGCTTGAAACAAATCTTGCAGCGGTGAGCATATGCTCCCAGACTGTATCTTCCTTAACAGGAAGTCCATCAGCATCAAGATACTTAACCTTTGTTTTAAGAAAATCAACATCGCCTGTTTCTTTAATATAAGCGTTTATTGTAGGTGCTACCCAAGTAGGACCGTCAGAATAAACATGATGGTCAAGTGGAAGCCAACCACGAACACAGCGACCGTCTTGATACATATAAGTAAGTGTTTCAAGAATTTTCTCTTTTGCTAAATCTTTATTAAAAGATGCAACTGCCCAAGCGTCTTGCAATTGGTCACGGAAGCCTTTACCTGTATCACGACCAACCTCAGCGCAAAGTGCAACTTGATGTTTAAGCCAGTAATTAGCAAAGTTATTGATTTTTTCATCAGGAGTATTAATGAAAATGCCTTCGCTTAAAAGCTTTTTAGTTTCAAGTACATCATTAAAATCTTTTTCAATTTTACCGTCAGCAAAAACTTTTTTAGCTAATTTTTTAGCGGTATCCATACTGTCAACGCAACCGATAATTACATTGAAAGATACACTCTTGCCAGCTTCAATTTCGAAATCGTGCTGCAAAGCGCCTACCATTTGTTCGCAAGCAGCAAGTGAATTTGATAATTTTTCTTCTTTAATAGCATCAGGCGAGAACACACTGCCATAAACGCCGAAAAATGCTCTTTTTGAAGTGTCAAATGCAACAGGCTTTGTATCAGTTGACATAAAGCCGTTAAACCATTCGTGCGGTCTTTCCATAGCGAGATTGAAGCAAACAATTGAATTAGTTTCTTCATCAAACTCACCGTGAACATAAGAGTTATAATCAGAATATCTTTGATAACCCTCTAACTGAAACTCAGCAAAAGAATAAGCTGAAACTGATTTTGTTTCACTCGAATTGTTAGTTAAAGTGATTGTCCAGATTTCGCAAGGGTCTTCTTCATTTACAAATATTCTGGCTTTTGCTAAAAGACCATCACTTTCACTTTGGATTTTTGAATAACCCAAACCGTGAGTACAAGAATATTTTTCAACATCTGTTTTGCAAGGATACCAACCAGGGTTGAAAACCTTGCCTGATTTTTTATCTTTAATATAAAAATAACGGTTACCATCACGAATTACAGAGCATCTGCCCTTTCCTGTTGGGTCGATATAAGATAACGCTCTTACACCGTAAGCACCGATACCTCCGCCAAGATGGTTTACTCCTGCTAAAACACGAGAATTCCAAATATAGTTAAGCTGCGGTCTTACAGGACATTTTTCGGTAATTACATATTCATTACCGCCATTAAATTTGCCAAAATTAGCCATTGCTTTTCCTCCTGAAAATGTTTTATTTAATTATACTTAAATACAAAATAATTGTCAATATTTTATTTCTTCTTTTGCACCTTTTGTTTTGTTCCGTCAGGTCTAACAATATAAGTGTTATCAAGTTGAGCTGTCAAATTCTTTTTAACTGAGGCGATATACTCATCTCGCAAAGTTTTTTGCTCTTTTCTTTCTTGTTCCGAAAGACCTTCTGTTTTTGCTTTTTTTGCTAAAAAACTAATTCGTTCAATTTTGCTTTTTTCCATTTATTTTAAAACCTCTTTACATTTTTGTAAAACAGTATTTGCAATAGGTCCGCCAACCTTAGCGCCTGAGCCGCCGTTTTGAACAACTACCACAAACGCAAGCGGTAAATCTTCATCATCATTAAAGCCTACAAAAACTGCATGCGGTTTTTCATCTTTAACCTCTGCTGTTCCTGATTTGGCACAAACATTAAGACCAGGAAAATTCCAAGTACCGTAAGTTTGCTTAACATTGTTTTGCATAAGCTTTTTAATCTTATTAGCGGTATCGGCTTCTAACATTCTGCTGCCCTCACCGCCAAATGAAAATTTAAGCGGTATGCCACTTTGAGTTTCTACCGAATCAACCATATAAGGCTTTTGCGGTACTCCCTCGTTTGCAATTGCACCAATAAAAGTTAAATATTGAAGCGGGTTCATCATATCGGTATATTGTCCCATGCCTGCCCAGGCAAAGTCGATATCTTTTCCGCCGCTGACATTGAAATAAGATGTTTTTGCTTTAACACCGTCCATTTTAAAGGTTTCGTTAAAGCCTGCTTTTTCGGCATACTTTGTAAGCGTATCTTCACCTAAATCGGCAGCAAGCTGAGAAAAATAAGCATTACAAGATTTTGCTAAAGCATCTTTTAATGTAAGCGTTCCGTGATGACCTAAACAAGAAATCCATTCGCCGTTTATCATAACACCGCCATTGCAGGTGTATTTTCTTGTATATGCATCAGAAAATGTGTCGATTGAAGCAGCAGTTGTTATTAATTTGAAAGTTGAACCTGGTGTATATGTGCTTGATAAAAATCTATTTAAAAATACACCTTTATAATAATCTTTACCCTCTTTTGCAAGAGCTGCTTCTTCTTTATTTTCAGGGTCATAAGTAGGTGTTGAAACCATACAAATAACCTCGCCCGTTTTATAGTTATAAACACCGACAGTTCCCTTTCTTTCGCCTAATGCGTTCATAGCGGTAACGCAAACCCTGCTGTCTAAGGTTGTGCCGACATTATTACCTTTTTTTGAAAAGCTGTATATACCGTTAAGCCTGTTATAACCTGTTAATTCGCCTATGTAAGAAGAGTGAAGACCTGTTTTTATATAGCCTTTTAAATCACCGACAGCATGAAGTGTCGCTTTTCTAACTTGCATATCACTATTATACTTTCTTACACCATTTACAGTTTTGGCTAAAACTACGCCGTTTCTGTCAGTTATTTTTCCTGCCTGAACAATAGTACCGTTAGAATATATATGCGAATTTGATGGGAACAACGCCCATTGTCCTCCTTGAACAGCATAAAAAATCGTAAAAACGACCATACCACAAGCAAATGCCAAGGAAAGAATAACCATAATTATAGCACGAAGCTTTAACTGTTTCATTGTAATTCTTCCTCCTCATAATCGCTGTAGTATTCGGCAGGCTCTTTTATAACATTTTTGCCGAGTGCTTTTATAAAGGAAAGCAACAACCACGAAGAAAGCATACTTGAACCACCATTTGCAATCGAAGAGAACAGCCAGACCA
>CACZIY010000010.1:0-25881 GCA_902781345.1 Oscillospiraceae bacterium
TCTTACGCAACAAGTTTTTGGCAGCCGATTATTGCACTTGCAAATATCTATAACAACTTTTTAACTACTGTTAGTTATTTGGAAAGAATTTTTCAACTTTTGGATGAGCCGGTTGAGATTGATGATAAGCCCGAGGCTAAACCACTCGAAAGAATAAACGGTAATGTTGAATTTAAAAATGTTAATTTTGAATATGAAAAGAGCATCAGGGTTTTAAAAGATGTTAGTTTTACAGCAAACCAAGGCGAATCAATCGCTTTTGTAGGTCCTACCGGTTCGGGTAAAACAACTATTGTAAACCTTATAACTCGTTTTTACAATTTAACCGAGGGCGAACTGCTTATTGACGGCGTGCCGATTGAAGATATAACTATAAAATCGCTTCGTGAGCATATTGCGGTTATGATGCAAGACAGTTTTATATTCTCAGGCACAATTGCTGATAACATTCGATACGGTAAGCTTGATGCGACCGATGAAGAAATCGTTGCCGCCGCAAAAACAGTTTGCGCTGATGAATTTATTTCTAAAATGAAAGATGGTTATAATACCGTTGTTTCTGAAAAAGGCGGTCAACTTTCGCAGGGCGAAAAACAACTTATTGCACTTGCAAGGACTTTACTTTCTAATCCGTCAATTCTTATTCTTGATGAGGCGACTTCAAGTATTGACCCGAAAACCGAGCATTTATTGCAAGATGGTATTGCAAATCTTTTAAAGGGCAGAACTTCATTTATTATCGCTCATAGACTTTCAACTATTAAGGCTTGCGATAAGATTATGTTTATAAAAGATGGTCAAATAATTGAAAGCGGTTCTCATGATGAATTGATGAGTAAAAAAGGTAATTATTATAACCTTTGCATTGCCCAACAAACCTTTGAAAGTAAATAATAAAAACCCCGAAAACATAAGTTTTCGGGGTTTTGTTTTTGTAAAATAAATATTATCTCTTTGAGAACTTTCAACATTCAAGGAAGCCATGTTTTACGGGGTTTTCTCTGCTTTTTGTTGCTTGTGTGATACTTGCGTAAGACGAGTTATTACATTCCAAAACAGTTTATTACTATTCTGCTTCACTCTTTATAAACAGTGTAGATGATTTATCACGAGTTATTTTAGTTGTTTGAATTATCCATTACCTATGAACTATCTGATTTGTTGTTGCCGTATTGTTGCCAATACTAATCTTCTTCTGCCTGCTCAATAGAATTACGCAAATCACTTAATGTAACACCGTCTTTTGTGAAATATCTCCAGCCATTTATGTGAAGATTATCACTCCAACCATATTTTTCAATCAGTATTTTTCTTGCTGCCGCGGTTACCGAACATTCCTCGCCGTTATAATTTACTTGATTTTTATTATTCAAAACATTTACGCAAATTGTATCATCATAAAGAAATCTTAAAGTTTCTCCAACAGGAATATTTAACAGTTCAAACGAATTATTTGATCTTTTTGTTTTATGCTCGGCAATTTCTTCTTCATATGATTGTTCGGAAGTGGGCTGTCTTAACCTCAAATTGTCAATATCACCTCGTAACATAGCAATATCTTTAAAAATACCGTATGCCGTTTCAGGTGAAATCTTAAAAAACTCTCTTTCTCTTATACGCCCGTTTTCAAGAGTTTCTCTTGCGTGCAAAGAATCATCTATTCGATCTATAATGCTATGTATATGTTTCTCAACTTCAAGAGGCTTGTCCACCTCGTAAATTGCATAACAACGAAAAGATAGAGGTATATTCGTAGGAGCATTTAACTCTTTTAATCTCGTTTCAATATCGTCTCGTTCCGTCATTCCTATTTTTACCCAGCCATCAAGGCATGGGTTTGTTAAGATATATACAATTCCTTTTGACATTTTACTATACCTGCCTTTATATATGTATGTATGACCTTATATTTATATATTAAATGAGTGTAATCAATACATATATTCCTGAATGTTATTGATTTGAATTCCATAATTTAACTAAGTCTATTGTATTACTTTGAGGTTGCTTACTTTCGTCTAACAAATCGACTTGAACCAATACTGGGAAATTAGAAGCAACCCCTGTAAAAATACAAGCGCCTTGAGGTAATACTGAAATCATTTCATATGATGTATTATCTATAAATGCTACAGCTTTTCCTATTGCTCTTATATCTTCATTGTTTACTAGCCTATGTATGAAGTAATTATGAAGTTGAGATATTATAGTCTCAGAAATATCTGATGGACGTTGACTCGATATAGTTAAAAACACGCCAAATTTACGTCCCTCTTTTATAATTTCCTCAAAAGTTTCTAATCTGTAATCTTTCCATACTTGGCTTTCTCTTTCAGAAGTAGCAGAAAGTATATTATGAGCCTCATCAATTATAATATGCAAGCTTTTATTTTTTTTATTTCGTTTATGACTTTCATAAAAGTGTTTACATAATATCAAAGGAATTATCTTTCTAAACTCTATATTTACATCGACTAATGAATATACTAGTATATTACTATTGTTTTCTTCAGTTTTAATTTCAAAAATTCGTTTAATGTTATTAGAACGTCTTTTATATCTTGATATTAATGGGGAAATATGTTCCTCATTTATTCTTTTCAAGCATAAATCGTATAAATATTTATACTTTAATGAAAATTCAAATAAGTCATATTCCCTAATGTCTTTATAATTACCATCAAAGTACAACAATGTTAATAACACATCTGTAAAATTCCTTTTAAAATCCTGTTCGCTATTTCCCCAATATTCTGCTCCGTTTGCCGCTCTATAAAATGTCTGTCCATTATTACGAACAGTTATAGTTTCTAATAGCTTTACAGCTTTATCTATATTAACAAATAATAATTCAAATAGTTCTCTGATGTAATTTACTTGTTTGTTAAAAAGAGTCGGTTCTGCAAAATAACAAGAAAATAGGGCCTCTAACATTGGCTTAATATATTGCTGCTTAACATCTGATTTACTAATGTTCTTATATATACGTATAACCTTGTCTAAAAATGGTTTTTGCGTTTTTTCGGTTGCCTCGCAGATTATTGACCACATTTCCACATCTTCAAGAAAGGCGCTTGATATTGGGATTTTATCGCCGTCGTCATTTCTTGTAGAAATATTATATATAATCTTATCTGGAGTCAAAGAATTTGCATATTCTCCGTTAAAGTCGATAAGAATGAATTTGCTTTTAGAGAACCCTTTATTTGCTTTGTATTTATCAATACACTCTGTATAAATTTTTGCCAAAGTGTTGGATTTTCCACTTCCTGTGTTTCCGAAAATTCCAATGTGACTTGCAAACAAAGTAGAAGAATCTACATACAGTTTTTCTTCTTTATAGTCGTTAATAGCTCCAATACATATAGCATCTTCTTTGTTCTTGGCAAACTCAAAGATTTTTTGTACTTCATCATTCAAAAGAATATAAACATCAGAAAAAACTAATGGTATATCTATAAGTCCACGTTTAAATCTGTTATTGCTTAAAACACCTAAAATACTGACCTCTATAATTCTATCAATAGTTTCACTTTCTTTAGTAAATCTATGCTTGTTATTTTGATTTGTTACTTCTTGGATATATTCTCCTTCTATTTTACCTACAATGTTAGAATATCCTTTAGGAATTTTAACAAAGCTACCTACCGACACATTTTTTATTACCTGTCCTTGATAAATGAGCACATTGCTATTTCTGTTTTCAAAAACTCTAATTCTTAATTTTTGTCCTCTTACTTCAATTACTTGACCTATTTTATAAAAATCATTGAGCATATAATTCTCCTATATATGAATGTGTCCTAGTATTTCATTAAACTCTTTTATGGTTAAGGGCTTTCCGTCAAGACAGATATATGTAATATTATGGTTTTTTGAATTTTTGAAAATCTTTTCGTAATCTGATATTTCTTTCTCTAAATAGCAAAAAATCAATAGTTTAAGAGATGGATTTAACATGGATCTCTTTGTTAAATCAACAATATGCTCATCTCTAAAAGAAAAACCTTCAACCACTAAAAGACTGTTTTCTTTTTCTAATTCATTAGAAAAAATTCTTAGAAGTTCATAATAGTTTTTATTTAATAATGTATCATGAAATTTTTCTTTTGTAGGATTAACAATTAAAAATGTATTGTTATATTTTTTTAACATAGATTCGTATTCCGTTATGTTCGCAATTTCTCCATCTAATATATTGCTGCCTAAAATGTCTTTAATTTTGCTATCTATATTTGAAGTAGTAGAAGACACAAAATGTGTTTTAATGCAATTAAGCAAGCCGCTATCAAACAATTTGTGATATTCTTCATAAAAATCTTTTAAAACATTTTCATATTGCTGATATGTTATTTTTTTAGAAATTATATTTTTCTTCCATGTTACTGATCCATGCAATTTCAACAAATTCACAGAAGGAATTTCAGCTTTTCGGTTTGAAACAACAGCATGTCTTAAATATGTTTTAGAATAATTGTCAGTAGAAAACATTGGTGATATTCTACCTTCAAAGCCATCATTACATATGCAATTTGAATTGTCAAAAATGATTTCAATGACAGGATCGTAATTTGTTGTAAAAATATTAGCCTGTTTATCTAATGCTGGATTACTTTTCTCAGAAAGTATAGTATAGATGGTTTTTGCAAACTCAAAATAATTATCTAAATCTTCCTCAGACATTTTTTCGGATATTGGGTAAAAACAGCTATAAAAGTAATCCCAATACATATAAGCAGTCAATATTTTTATTTTTTCTTTTTCTGTTAAGTCCTCTTCGTTATATACTCTGAGAGCCTCAAATACAACTTCGTTATTATCCAATATCCCCAATATATTTGCTGAGAAACCAGAGCCAAGCAAAAAATTAATTCTGCACCCGGAAAAAATGTGTTTTAAATTTGATACTAAGCTATCATCTATTTTTATAATATCATTTTCAACATTTAATCTGTAAATTAAATTCAAATTTATCACCAACTTTACTAGAAATTATAATGAGTTTCCTATCTTACTTTTTTTGATTTGTCACTTAATTGTTACTAAATAACTTACTGCATCTATTTGCACTTTTGTTGACTTTGATATATCACCAGTTAATTCAAAGTACTCAGCAACATCGTTTTTTAAATTATAAATCCTGTAAAGATGATAATTACTTGCATTCTTTTTAGAAAAATCAATCTCACCTTGCGACATATAAAACGGAGTACTTTTAGAATATGTTGTAGTTTTAACCTCAATATACATAGGCTGCATGGTATTTATATCCAAAGAAAGAATATCATATCCAGCCGAATCATCCTCGATTGCCACCCATTTTAAACATTCTTTTATATTGATTTTCTTTCCTGATTTTAGTGCATTTATCAATTTTTTCTTTTCTTGCTCATAAACTAATTTCTCGCCACGTTCGCCTATATCAATGTTTTTTATACTTTCTTTTAAATAATCATGTTTTGTTTTTGACTTTTTTGCCCCTATTGTAAGTTTACTTGCTTTGCTTGAAGCTTTTGGTATTGCTACCTTTTTCAATGATTTAGCTGTTGTTTTAATGTTTTCCATTTCATAAACAACAACAGATTTATTATCAATTGAGGCACTATTTTGATAACTTTTAATAAAATCAGCAACATATTTAGTAGGAACAGTTTTTATAACATTCTCTAACGAACCATATATCAACTTGCCGTTTTGAATAAAATTATGCTTTTTTATAAGCGCTTCAACATAACTATTGCTATTAATTCTATTTCCTGTTCTTATAGCATTTTCAATAGGAGCTATTAAGTCTTGGGCTGTGGATAGCTTACGCATTCTGTATGCATCTGCATAAGAACCTGTAGATTTATTAGGCTCATAAGAAATACTAAACGCTTTATTGTTGCAAAAACTGCCAAGTGCAATATAGTATTCGCGTTCATCCTTAAATTTGAGCGTTCCAAATTCCAGTGTTTCCATATCATCCTCCAATTATTTTGGTAGCATATCAATTATGTGTTTATTTGAACTGATGTTTGCAATAAACTCGGCAATTGTCAGCGGCAATATATCAACCTTGTAATGACTTTTTGAAAATTCAGTCATATATACTGTATCGGCATGAATTGACGGTGCTACAAGCATGGTAAATACTATTTTATCAGGATATTTGCTAATAGCTTCTTGCAAATGTCGTGTTATGGCAGGAACTTCATTGGTTGCTTGATTTCTTGCACACATTAAGGTTACTTCAACAAGTGGATTGCTTTCATCATCAAAACATTCAATATCAGCCATTCCTCCCGAAGCTGTAAATGTCGGCAAACCCTCGTCATCAACATGATAATTTGGATATACTTCCAAGCCTTCAAAGTTTTGCTTTAAAGCTACGCTTGTTAAGAACTCCAACCTTGTTGGCTTGTCAATAATCCTAAGCACATCGTTTTTACTTTCCGTTTTTCCGCAAACTATATGTAATTCTTTTATAATATCTTCTTTGCTATAATCGTGTGCCCATTGATTCAATGTTTTAATCTTTACATTATCGATAGTAGCTTTTTCGACTTTTCTAACTGCAAGTATATTACTATCAATCTCGCCCATATACTTGAAGTAACTATATTTTTCAGTATATGTTTCATAGGTAGAGTAATTGTCCAATATATAATTGATTTTATCCAACTCAAAATAGTTGAAGTCTAAAAATCTACCGTTTCCACGCAAAGAAACTATACCTGTGATACGCATTTTTCGTATAAACTCATCAACAGCTTCGCCAGTTATTTGGTTCATTCTAAATCTATTTCTTTGTTCATCTGTGGCATTAAGAATTTGCAAACAGGTTTCATAGATGATTTCATCGCCGTAATTATATCTATAAGCCCTTCGGATTTCTTTGATTTTATTATATAATGATACGGCGTCATTATCCGGCCAACATATTAATAGTGAAAGTTCCTTTCTAAATACACCGGCGTTATTTTCATCATCATCATTTTTTAATAATCTTATTACTTGTAACAGCAACGGAAGTGGAGCGTTTGCATTGGCGTTTTTACGAAACGGATTATTTGTTTGATATTTCATTAAAGCATTAAGAAACACACTTCTTATTTTTTCATCGTTTTTAGGAGTTTCATTTAATGCATCAATAAGCATGTGTCCTGTTGTTGAAATCTCAATGGGCTTGTTCATTTCATAGTAAATAAACCCAAATTCCATAGATAGTTTATACCATGTATCAAATCGTGAAGGCCAACCCTTTTCAAACCCTGCTTCTTTATGGTTTTGCGGACTATGTTCCATTATTTCCTTAGCATCAGATATATCAAAGTTTTCATCGCTATCTAATATAGCCTTTAATCTCGGTGTACGGTTAATATAAACAGGACAATATAATTTATTTCTGATAAGGTTAATGGCAACTTGTTCTATCACACTATTGCTTAAAAGTTGTCCTTCATAAGGCAATATGCAATTCAAGAAATCAACGATTCTTTCGGGATTTCTCATCGTTGTTGAAAATGATAATGGTTTATATTCTGATTCCCGCGTTCTTACCATAAGCACACCACCTTAATAATTTTTCACTAAAACTTCATAAGAGTCTTTTTCGGTATTGTCGTGATAACTAATATAGTTGCTTTGTATCCGAACTATATTATATTGTTGTGCCCACTCATTAAATGTTCCGTTATATCTTCTCCTATGCCATAAGACATTTGAAACTGCAAATCTTATTCCATTTTCGTTTAATTCATCAAGAAAATGTATCAAGCGCATTTCACTATCTTCATTCCAAAGTTTATTATATTCACTGAATGTTATTAAATATGGTGGATCTAAATATATAAAATCATCCTCATTGGGGACAACCTCATTAACAAAATCCTGAAAATCCATATTATAAAATTCGATTTCTTTATCTTTAACAAAATCAAAATAAGAATTTAATGCATTTACAACATTTTGATTGAAGTCAACATTTCCGACAGGTAAATTAAAATCACCTTTTCTGTTAAATCTCAACATTCTGTTAAAACCATATATTAACAACATATACAGTAACATCATATCATTTTTGTTTTCATTAAAATCCAATCTTAACTGTGTATAAGCCTCTTTGTTGTATTTAGCAAAATATGTCTTGACAAACTCTTTTCGCAACTCCATGGGTACATCTCTTCCTATATAGGTTGCTGAAAGTTTATATTTCTCAATATTTTGTTGCAACTCATCCCAAAATGACTCTTGGTTATTACTATATGATATTAGGAATTCATGTAGGCGAACCATATAAGAATCAATGTCATTTAACAAATATTCGTTAGCTTCTACATTTAAAAACACACTTCCACCACCGCAAAAAGGCTCTATAAATCGATTTATATTATGAGGAAAATTCTCTTTCAATTGTGGCAAGAGCTTAAATTTATCTCCAACATAGAAAAAAGGAGAACGATTTAGTGTTTCTTTAACTTTTGCAATCATTTTAGTCACCTACTTTTACAATAAATATATATTCCTTGTGGTCTGTAAAATCTGATTTCCCAGCATTAAAATACCGATGTGACTTATCAAAGACTTTCACAGTACCTTTGTTCTCCAAAATACTTCTTATTTCTTCAAGAGTTATCTTGTTTTTTGAAGATGAACTTTTGGATTTATAAGTGTTATTATACGAAACAACAATATATTTGCAGTTCAGTGCATCAATCAATTTTTTAAATGCAATTGGTGCACTACTACGGCAGTATTCACTCATATTTTGTGGTGCAGGTTTTAATGCCTCCCCATATAGCATTGGCTTTTCCCAAGATGCTATATTTTCTAATACATGATAAAATCTGCTATACTGCCTTGAATTATATGGTGGATCAATATAAACAATATCACATTTCAGATCTCTTGCGTATTCATTTGCATCATATCTTGTTATAACAATATCTTTTTCCCTTGTATCATATGGATTTATTAAATCAAAGATAAATTTATCTTCAATATTCTTTCCCTTAATATAAGCATCATAATGTCCTACCGTGTTTGCTACTTTGTCAGCAGAATATAAAAGAGATGCAATTAAAATACAAATTTCTTTTTCATTAAACTCATTTTTTAATGTTTCAATATTGTCTCTTATATATCCAATCAATTTTGCATCATTATAAGAAAAAAATCTATTTCCATACCACTTAGAACAATAATTGTCCGACAGATTTTTAACATTCTCTTTGTTGCATTGTTCTTTAATATTTTCAAGTTTCGTCATATTGTAAGGGGCATTCTCGAAAAAAGCCTTGTATATTATTTCATTGGAGAAAAGGAAATCGTTTATAAATAAACTGTTCACTTTATCCAACATAGAATATGATATTATTCCCGTACCCGCAAAAATGTCACAAAATGAATTCCCAACACAGTTATTTTCAATTAAATCAATAATCCATTCGGATAATTTATATTTGCTTCCTGTGTATCGCCTATTCCATATATCGTAACCCACATCAATTACTCCTAACGGATTATTTTATTCCTTTAAACATATCGCTTAGTGAAACATTAAGCCCATTTGCAATTTTTTCAAGATTTATAATAGATATATTTCTCTTACCGAGTTCAACGCTTGCAAAATATGTTCTGTCCATACCTATTCTTGCGGCAAATTTTTCTTGACTCAACCCTGTTTCTTTTCGTAATTCACGGATTCGTGTTCCTATTTTTTCAGTAATCATTTATCCGACCTCACAAAATCGTTTTCCCTATATACTTATACAGTGTATATAATACCACAAAACGGTAAATAAGTCAACAGTTTTTGAGCAACATTTTATTGTAATTATTTTTATTAATTTAATTCCCCGTACCGCACTTCGATATTATTTAAAAAGTGTTGAAAAACACTAAAATTGCTGTGCCTGTTAAAGCCGATTAAACATAAATATGATTTTAGTGATTTGAAGTTTTAATTATTAACGAAGCAATTTTTAACTAAATTTTCAACACTTAATTGAGCGTTTTTACTCTAATGCCATACAATACATTTATTATAAATAACCCTTTTTTAACAGCATACTCATAAGCAATCCTTGTACCGCTTTTTGGCTGATAGTCAACCAAATCTCTTTTGCTTTTTCTTCGTCTTGCTGGGGTATAGTTTTCATCATAGTAGATCACACAGAATTTAGACTGATTTATCATTTCCTGATTGCGTTCCACATAAGCCGCTTTTCCTGCATTTCGCATTGTTTCAAGAAAATAAGTTTTCTCAAAGCTCTCCAAAAGGTATTCTTCGTAACTGTCGCTTATATCCGGAAACGCAGACCGCACATAAACCCTTTTTATATGCGGATATTTTTCTCTTAACTCTGTAACAACTTTAAGACAAAGCGAATCAAATTCACTTTTACTACCGAACAGAAATGTATTGACCTTTTTGTTTATAATTAAATCCTCAACTACATTATAAAGCTCTTTCCTTAATAAATCCGTTTCATTTATCTTTCTATGTCCGAAGAAGCAGCAGGTATATAACCTTGTATCATCTTTATTCATATTATTATGTCCTTTGAAAAATATTATAGATATACAGTATATCTATTTATAACATTATAGCATATATTTTTATTAAAATAAATACATAATAAATTTATTTTGAGGTGATTACATGGCTATCAAGAGTGTCTCGATACGAATTGAAGAAGAAATGTTAAAGAAAATTGCTTATGTGGCTGATTATGAGGGCAGAAGTGTCAACAGTCATTTACTTGTCTTAATCAGAGAAAACATAAAAGAATTTGAAAAAACTAACGGAATAATTGAGGGCGATATAAACCCCGATGTAAATGTTAAACCTACCCGAAAGCAGTAAAGGGTGTCGCTAATAGCTACACCCTTTGTTCAACGGTATAAGTTTTTATCAGGAATTTGTTTTATTTTTCCTGCTGATTTCGTTTTCTTGACAGCTTACGCTCACGGTCGATTTGTCTTAATAAATCATTTATTTTATCAACACCGAAATATTCTTTGATTTTATTGAATTTATTAAGTTCGGATTTCATATTGATAAATTCTTTGTTTTTCTCCCAATTCAGTTTTTTCAGTCTGTTGTAATCTTCCTGCAAAGGCTTTAAAATCTCTTGCATTTTCTGCATATTTTTTTCGGCGACAAACACACGCCTTACAAGATTTTTTATCGTCTTTATGAGCTTTGCAATAAACGGCATTACAACATCGTTTTTATATTTTTTAGCAGGCATAAGGGGAGATGGCTCCGGCAAATTCAGCTCATCGGCTTCAACTTTCTTTGCGATAGCAAGAGCGTATTCTTCCGCACCTTTAAATTTTGAAATATCAGATTTCAATTCTTCCTTTTTATCCTCTAATTTTTCAACCTCTTTTTCAAGTGCTTCTTTCTTAAAAATGTCAACGGATTTATGCTTTTCGTGAGTTCCTTTTTTATCCCACTCAATCCCGTGCTCTAACATTATTTCCGCCAGTTTTTCTTTTTCGGAGCTTATCCATTGATTCCACTCGGTCATACTTTTTGTACCGCCTTCAAAGCCCTGTGCCGCCAATGCTTTTTTAAGTGATATTCTTGTGTCAAGTCCACGCTTGCTGTCTGTGGTAAAAGGGACAAAATCAATATGCAAATGGGGAGTAGCTTCGTCCATATGCAAATGAGCCGAAAACACATATAAATTTGGATTACGTTCCTGAAAGGTTTTCATATATTCATCAAGTACGTTTTTAGCAAGCTGACCGTTATCGGATTGAGCGTTCATATCGTCCATATTCCCAATCTGAAATATGACCTCATGAAACAATTTTTCTTGTTTGCCTGTTCTGATTTTGTCATAATAGCTTTCTATCTTTCTGTCATTCCTTGTTTGCTTTGCATTGTAACGGTCAACAGCTTCATCAAATAATTTATGATAAACCTCTTTGAGATTTTCATTACAATAAACGATGTTATACTGTGTTCGTTCCTTATCCACATTCTTTGCCGTAAAGTCCCTGTCATTATGTGCGACTGAGCCTTTCCCGACCATTGCGCTGATTGTTCTTTTCATCAATTTTCACACCTCTTTTCTGTGATAAAATACATAATGTGGGTACTATTTTTGTGAGCGTTAAACTATATTTGGTTCTGTTACTCTTGTCAAGAGTAACGCAAAAGCACTTTTGTCAGCAGAGCCAACAAAAATGCTGACAGCCTATGGCTGTTTGCGCTCTTGCAGAGGGCTTATTCGGCTACTGCCGAAGTGTGTTCCGCCTGTGGCTACACACACCGCAAACGGCAGATATTTTTATCGTAAAAATCCGCCGTCTGCAGTGGTGGAGAACGCTCAAAATTTTATAATTTTTCTCGTTCTCATATATTGGCAATCCGTAACTTTCGTTCCTTAATTACCTCAACGGGAATGTGGCACATTCCCGTCAATATCTCTTAAAGAGGATTTACCACCGAAAACTATTCGGCACACCTCTTTCATCGAGATATTTTCCGCGCGCTTCTTCACGCTCTTGCTCTGTGGGAGCAGTTTTATATGCGGTGTAATACTCACGCATTACCATAGAATTTAACTTCTGCTGAAGTTCGTTTTTTATATCTTCCTCGACTTCGTACATTTCCGCAAAATGAAAGCGAATCAGATTAAAAAACAGTTCTTTTGAAATCTGTACCTTTTTCATGCTCTGTCAATCCTTTCTGTGACGGTCGTGACGATATTTTATATACCAATACCGTCACGCAGAATACCGTCACTATCGTCACTATCGACACGGTTAGTCCGGCTCTTTTGCTATGAGCCTGAATGTAACCTGTCTGCCTGTGTGAGTGCGTGTGTTTTTATAAGATATTTGATATTCGTTAAACAGCCTGTCTGCATTGACATTCAGATGTCTTGTAAGCGAATTGGGGGAAATATCCAAGCCGAGTTTTGATATAAGCTCCGTTGCCGTTCCTGTCCACTCCGGGTTTTCAGCATTTACAATTTTAGAAACACTTTCAAGCAAAGGATCGGCGGGTAATTTCCAAAGCTCATTTTCGGTTTTTATAAGTTCCCAAATGCAGTGTTCCCGATTAAATTCCAAATATAGTCTTTGATCTTGCTGATCTCTGCCTACAACATCAAGGATCGCCTTTGAAGCAGTCCGCTTTTCCTTTTGCAAAAGGAACGCACCGTCGGCAGCTCCCAAAAGACCGTTAGTACCCGATATTGTTTCAAAGCAATCGTCCGACTGCTGTTTCCTTGTGTGATGAACAAGGAGCAGGCAGATATTTTTGCTGTCGCTGAATTTCTTTAATTTTGATACAATATCATAGTCATTTGCATAGCTGTATTTGTCGCCGCTTATTTCTCGGATTTTCTGCAAGGTATCAATTATAATTAGTTTGGTATCATTGTGATTTTCAATGAAATATTCAAGCTGTTTATCCAAGCCGTCGTTTAACTGATTTGAATGTGTAGCAAGATAAAATTTCTCATTATCACACTCTCCGAACATTGTATAAAGCCTGTGCTGAAGCCTTGCATAATCATCTTCCAAAGCCAGATACAAAACCGTACCTTTATTGACTTTGTAATTCCAAAGGTCAAGACCGCTGCTTATATGATAAGCAAGCTGTGCCATAAAGAACGATTTTCCGACTTTTGGTGCTCCGACAAAAAGATATGTTCCGCTGTATAAAAAATTTTCTATAACAGGCGTTTTCGGCTGATACACCTCGTCATATAAATTTGTCATTGATTTTGTCGGTAAATAATACGGATTGTTCATTTGCATAAAGTATTTTTTGATTGCGTCATTGTCAAAATTATCAAAATCTTTTTCCAACATTAAAATTTCACCTCCCTATATAAGAATTAGCCGAACTGCCCCAAAAGGACAATTCGGCATATTTTATACGGCTGTTTTCTCCCTGAAATAGCCCGTTTCTTCCCATACCTTTTTATCGGGGCAGTAGTAGTTATACTCACTTGAATTTTCAAGTTTCATAGCATATCCGAATTTTAATATACCCTGTTGTAGCCCAACACGGACATACTGTGCATCTTTGCCTATCGCCTTTGCAATTTCGGTTATGGGAACATTTCTCCCTGTAAAATTAGGAAGTTCAATATAAGTCTTTTTTTCATTCATAGCGTAATACCTCCTATTAAATTTTACGCACTCTCAATGCGTATTTTTATTATACACGAACTTTCACGACTTGTCAATACCTTTTTGATAAAAATATGCAATAAAATTTCGTAAATGTACTTGAAATTCGTTTTAAGATGTGGTATAATGTTGTCAGAGGTGATGAAAAGTGGATAATATTCAAGCTTTAATTGGAGAAAGAATTACGCAGATAAGAAAGCGGTCAGGTATGAGCCAAACAGAATTTGCAGAAAGAATAAGTAAATCTCTCCGCACCGTCCAAAAGTACGAAAGCGGCGAAATTGATATGCCTATTTCTGTTCTTACTCAAATAGCCGAAGTGTTAAATACATCATTGAATTTTTTAGTGGGATATGATTCTTCACATATGAAATTAGAAAGTGTATCTGATGTCCTTGCATTTCTGTATGAGCTTGATAAGAAAAAGGAGATACAATTCGATATTGAGCTTATAAAAACAGATATGGAAGATTGGAAGTGCAAGCTCGTATTTGACGGGAAAAATAAAGAGGCACTGCACAACTGTGATATATGCAGAGAAATGGAAAATTTGAAAGACAACCGTGAAGCTCTTGAAACATATTGGATTGGATATGACACTTATGAGGCTTACGAAAAACAATCCACAGACCACTATAAAGGCTGGTCGCTGACAGATAAAGAAAGAGAATATTTAGACACATCAGAAAGAATTAACAAACGCAACGAATTAGACAAATTACGGCTTGAAGAAATGAGAAGGAAAGAACAACAAAACGGTGATGAGGGCTAACGCTCTTTATCATAAATAATATTTTTCAAAGGAGGTTTTGGAGAATTGAGATTGCCTAACGGATATGGGAGTGTGATTAAACTATCCGGTAAGCGACGAAATCCGTACTTGGTCAGAAAAACTGTAGGCTGGCATTATGACAAAGAAAAGGACAAACAGGTGCAAGACTACATGGTAATAGGATATGCACCTACCAAAGCAGATGGGCTTCAAATGCTCGCAGAGTATAATAAAAACCCATTCGATGTTTCGGCATCAAAGACAACATTTCAAGAAGTTTATGAAAAATGGTCAGAAAGTAAGTTTCTTTCTATTTCCGACTCAAATATTAAGGGGTATAAAGCTTCGTATAAGTTATGCGGAACGCTGTACAACAAAATATTTAAGGAACTGAAACTTGCCGATCTGCAAAATGTTGTTGATACTTGTGGTAAGAATTATCCCACATTAAGAAAATTGCAAGTGTTATTCAGTCAACTATATGAATTTGCAATGAAAAATGACATTTGCAATAAGGACTATTCTGAATTTGTTGATATAGCTAAGTATAAGGATAGAAATCCCAACAAACAAGACAGAAATAAATTCACAAAAGAGCAGATAGCTAAATTGTGGGAGCTGAAAGACGATAAGTACTATCAAATAGTTTTAATGCTTATTTACACGGGTGTCAGAATATCAGAGCTTCTTGATTTAAAAAAGGAAAACGTTTATTTAGAAGAACGTTATTTTGATGTTTTAGCCAGCAAAACAGAAAGCGGTATTCGAAGAGTTCCGATAGCAGATAAGATAATGCCTTTCTTTGAGGCATGGTATAACGATACCGACTGCGAATATCTGCTGAATACTCCTGAAGGAGAACATTTTAAATACCGTAACTATTACGACAGTTATTTTGTACCGCTTATGGAGAACCTCGGTTATACACAGACACCGCATTGCAGCAGACATACCTGTATAACAATGCTCAAAGAAGCCAATGTGAACGAAACAATAATTAAGAAAATTGTCGGGCACAAAGGGGCTATGTCGTTAACCGAAAAAGTTTACACACATTATGATGTCGAGGAGTTAATCAATGCAATCAACAAAATTTAAGTATAAAAGAAAGAGATGTCTTTCTTTTGTGAGAAAAACATCTCTTTAAAACTCTTGTTAAATTGAGAATTTTGTTGCTTGTTTGTCGCTTGTGTGTTACTTGTTTCGCACTTTTGACCGCAACTCTGTCCAACTGACAACTCCGAAAACCCCGTAAATAAAGGCTTTGTGAAGTCGTGAGAAGTCCAAAGATTATCTCTTTGAGAACTGTGGTGCACGACGAGCGCCTTTGAGACCGTATTTCTTTCTCTCTTTCATTCTTGGGTCACGAGTAAGTAAACCTGCTTTTTTGAGAGAAGGACGAAGTTCTTCATTAAATTGAAGCAATGCTCTTGCAAGACCGTGACGAATTGCACCTGCCTGACCTGTTACACCGCCACCTGTTACATTAGCAACAATGTCAAATTTACCTGTTGTTTCAGTAACCTCTAATGGTTGGTTAACGATAAGCTTTAAAGTTTCAAGGCCGAAATAATCATCAATATCTCTGCCGTTGATTGTGATTTTGCCTGTACCGTTGTAAACTCTAACACGGGCTACAGAACTTTTTCTTCTACCTGTTCCATAAAAAAACGGTTTTGTTTCATACATAATTAATTCTGCTCCCTTCTATTAAAATTCATAAACTTGTGGCTTTTGAGCCTCATGTTTATGGTCGGCACCTTTGTAAACTCTTAAACGAGTAAGTGCTTTTCTACCGATTGTGTTATCAGGAACCATACCTTTAACAGCGAGTTCCATTGCCTGTTCAGGTCTGTTAGCCATCAAAGTTTTATATTGAACTTCTTTAAGACCGCCAATATAACCTGTATGATGACGATAATATTTTTGTTCTAATTTTTTACCTGTTAAAACAGCTTTTTCAGCGTTAATAACGATAACATGATTGCCGCAATCAACATGCGGTGTGAAAATAGGCTCATTTTTGCCTCTTAAAAGATCAGCAACAACAGTAGCAACTCTGCCAAGTGGTTTATCAGCAGCGTCAACAATGTACCATTTACGCTCAATCTCTTGTGGTTTTGCCATAAAAGTTGACATTTCGTTTTCCTCCGTAATTTTTATTTTGCTTTAGTATCTTACCACAAAAACGCTGACAAGTCAACAATAAATTTAAAATATTTTTGCTTTTCTCTTAAATTCTCTTGTTTTCTCTTGTATTTATACAATTTTCTCAATTTATATTTTAAAAAATAAAAGCCTTCTATATTTAAGAAGGCTTAAACTTTATGACTGTTTTACCATATCAACATCTGGCGAAACAAACTCTTTCTTTTCATTTTCAAGTGTTTGTGATGGCATATAGCCATATTTTTTCAAATAGAGCTGATAAAATGCCGAGTAATTTCTGAATCCCGAAAGCTTTGAAATGCTCTTATAATCGGTACGCTTATCTAAAATCATATTTCTGGCATTTTCAAGTCTTAAATCACTCAAAAATTCCTTAAACGGCTTGCCGTAATGCTTTTTAAGCATTGAGTTGATTGTAGGCGGTGTGATAAAGAATTTATCACACAAAATATCCATAGTAATTTTGCTTGTAAAATTATTTTCAATATAATCAATTACCTGCATTGCAACGCTTTCTTTTGAAGCGGTGTAATCAACTGTTTTTTGATTGTAAATAAAAGATAACTCTGAAATCAGCGAAAGTGTTCTCGAAAGCATATGAGCATTGCCAAGACGAGAAAAAACACCGCTTTTTATAAAAAGAATAAGTTGAGTTAAAAACAGATTTTCAGGCTCTTTCAGCTTAAAAACCCTATTTTCAGTTTTTTCATCGTATAAAAATGCCAAATAATCTGCAACATCTTTCATGTTGGCAAAAATACTGCGATGCACTCTTATTTCCATTATCTCAAAAGCTGTAGAAGTTTCTACCTTATAATCAAAATTATCGCCGCTTTTCGCAATAAAAATTATAGGCTCTTTAAAATTATAAGATTTATTATTTTCAATTATTTTGCAATTTCCGTTGCAATAAAGGATTTTATAATGCGAAAAATAGTTTTTATTTTCGCTTTTATAATTAAATCCCTGCTTTTTTTCATTTATATTATAATAATCAATATAAATGTATTCATCAAAATAACTATCGGTATAATTCAAAACAAATACCTCGTTTTTCTTTTTTTCTCTAATTAAAATGTTAAACTATTTTTATTTATTTGTCAACAAAAAAATAAAGTCCCTCGAAAAAAGAGAGACTTCTTTAAACAATATTAAGTGGTAAACTTACGCTTTGTTTAATTTTGTAGCAAGAGCCGATTTTTTTCTTGCAGCGTTGTTTTTATGCAATAAACCTTTGCTTGCTGCTTTATCAATTGCAGTGATTGCAACTTTAACTTGTTCTTGCTTATTATCAGCGTTAGCTTCGATTGCTGCGTTTGCCTTTTTAATTTCAGTTTTAAGCGCAGAATTTAACGCTTTATTACGCTCAGCTTTAGTGCTGTTTACTTTAACTCTTTTTTTAGCGGATTTAATGTTAGGCATTAAAGCACCTCCTTAAAATATTTACCTTTTTAGGTATTTTGATAATCTGCACGAGATATTTTACCACTTTTTACGCAAAATTGCAAGGGTTTTTTTGATATTTTTTAATTTTCCTTGTTATTTTTGGGTAAATTAATAAAAATAAAGCGAAAGCGAGTGATTTTTATTAATTTTCGTACCGACCTTGCAATTGAACGACGAGAAATTTCTCCGCATACAGATGACGGACTTATTATAAACGAAACAACCAAAAACGGCGCAAAAATTACTTCGATTGAAGTTATAAACAAGCGTGGTGAGCGTGCTATTCGCCGAGAAAAAGGCAAATACATTACGATTGAAGCGGACAATTTTAATTGCGGTGCAGTTGTTGATAAGGATTTAGCACGCACTGTTTGTGATGAGCTTAAAAGCTTAATTCCAGATGGCAACGCCTTAGTTTGCGGAATAGGCAACGAAAAAATCACGCCCGATGCATTGGGACCTGACTGCGTTTCGCATATTCTTGCAACTCGCCACATCGGCGAAGAGCTTGCAAAATCAATCGGATTTGATAATCTTAGAAGTGTTACCGCAATTTCGCCAGGGGTTTTGGGGCAGACGGGCATTGAAACGGGCGAAGTTATTAAAGCGGTTATTGATAAAACCAAGCCCGATTTTGTTATTGCGGTTGATGCACTCGCCTCTCGCACAATAAAAAGGCTTGGCAAAACGGTGCAAATTTCAAATACAGGCATAGCGCCAGGCGGCGGAGTCGGCAACACAAGAAATGAAATCAGCCAAAAAACGCTCGGTGTTCCTGTAATTTCAGTCGGTGTTCCAACAGTAGTTGACGCAAATACGCTGATAAACGACATCGCCGAAAATGATATTGTTTATAATGGTGCTAAACAGATGATTGTGACGCCAAAAGAAATTGATTTGCTGATTGCTCGTTCCTCTCGTCTGATTTCGCACGCTATTAACCTGTCCTTGCAACAAGACATCGACGAAGACACACTGCTAATGCTTACAGATTAAATTGAAAAAGGGCGAGTAAAACTCGCCCTTAATTAATTGTTTTATACTGTCAGGCCTTTGCCTATTACCATTGGGAACGAACGGCAACCCATTAAAGTTCTTCCCTCTTTAAATACAACATTTTTATCAGCAATTACATAATCAAGCTGTGTATTATCACCGATTTCGCAAGACTGCATAATAATACAGTTTTCAACTCTTACGCCTTTACCGATTTTAACGCCACGGAAAATAATAGAGTTTTTAACCTCGCCCTCAATTGTGCAACCCTCAGCGATAAGTGAGTTTTCAACAACTGAGTTAAAGCCGTATTTTGAAGGCATTTCATCACGAAGTTTTGTAAAAACAGGATTTTCAAGATTAAACACTTCTCTACGAATATTTGTATCTATCATATCCATATTGATTTCAAAGAACTCTTGAACTGTTGTTACGATTTTCGCATAAGCGGTTACTTCAAAGCAATTAATCTGCAAGCTTTTTGCTTTTCTGTTAAGAATATCGGTAACAAAATCGGTATAGTTATGACCTGATGCCTCTTTTACAAGCAACATCAACAATTCTCTTTTAATTACCAAATATTCAAGATAACCGTTTTTAGCATCATTAGTAGCTGATTTTGCCGAAACTAATTTGCCGTCAGCAATTTTTAAGTAATAGCTTGATTCAATACCTTTTTTATAAGCGACTGTAATATCAGCTTCGCTTCTTATATGCTCATCAACCATATTTTCGATTTCAAAAGATGAAACTACATTAGCCGATGCTAAAACAACATACTCTTCCTTTGCATTTTCAAGGTAGTCCATTGCGCCGTTGAGTGCGTCAATTCTGCCTTTATAAAATGTTGCACCCTCAATTGCAAAAGGTGTAATCATTGAAAGACCGCCGTTTTTTCGAGCCAAATCCCAAGGGTGTCCGCTTCCGACATGGTCTGCAAGTGATTTAAAGTTTTGCTTTGTTACAAGACCAACTTTTGAAATGCCAGAGTTTACAAGCTGTGATAAAGCAAAATCTACAAGGCGGTATCTGCCGCCAAATGGTACAGAGCCTACTGCTCTGACAGATGTTAATTCATTTAAAACCGAATCCTGCGAGTTGCAGAAGATAATTCCTAATACATTCTTTCCAATCATTTGCGACACCCCCTTATTTAGCCTCTAACATTTCTTTTGGTTTAACAGTTTCGCCTTTTTTAACAACATATTCAGGGCCTACTGTTGCAATACCCCATTCATCAACCGAATTTTTAAATTCTTCAGGGCTTGCACCTACTGTTGCGTTCTCTTCAACAACTGCGTCTTGTCCTACAATTGCATATTTTACAACTGCGCCTGATTTTACGACTGCACCCGGCATTATTACCGAATAACTTACATCAGCGCCCTTTTCAACAGTTGCACCTGAGAACAAAACTGTATCATAAACCTTACCGTAAACCTCGCAACCATCGGCAATAAGCGAATTTTGAATTTTCGCACTTGCCGAAACAAAATGAGGCGGTAAAGCACGATTTCTTGCGTAAATCTTCCAGCTTCTGTCATCAAGGTCAAGCGGAATATTCGGATTTAAAATATCCATATTTGCGTCCCACAAGCTGTCTATTGTTCCAACATCTTTCCAATAGCCCTCGAAATCGTAAGCATAAAGCTTTTTACCGTCTTTAAGCATTGCAGGAATAATATTTTTACCAAAATCATTTGAAGAATTTGGGTCTTCCTCATCTTGAATAAGATATTTTTTGAGGTCTTTCCAATTGAACACATAAACACCCATTGAAGCCTTGTTTGACTTTGGCTTAGGCGGTTTTTCCTCAAACTCGTAAACGCTGTTATCATCATTAGTATTCATAATACCAAATCTCGGTGCTTCTTGCATAGGAACGCCCATAACAGCGATAGTACAATCGGCTTTTCTGTCCTCATGATATTTAATCATTTTCGAGTAGTCCATTTTATAAATATGGTCGCCCGACAAAATAAGCACATATTCAGGGTCATAATACTCGATATAAGAAATATTCTGATAAATTGCGTTTGCAGTTCCTTTATACCAATCGGTGCCGACCTTTTGCTGATAAGGCGGTAAAATTCTAACACCGCCGTAAATTCTGTCAAGGTCCCAAGGAGCACCTGAGCCGATATAGCTATTAAGCACAAGCGGTTGATACTGGGTTAAAACACCGACAGTTTCAATACCTGAATTAATGCAGTTTGAAAGCGGAAAGTCAATAATTCTATATTTACCACCAAATGGAATTGCAGGTTTTGCAACTTTTCTTGTGAGTACACCGAGTCGGCTACCCTCACCGCCTGCAAG
The DNA here is from genome assembly GCA_902781345.1 of Oscillospiraceae bacterium. Taxonomy (GTDB): domain Bacteria; phylum Bacillota; class Clostridia; order Oscillospirales; family Acutalibacteraceae; genus RUG11462. The sequence goes on from CACZIY010000010.1 coordinate 21,848, forward strand.
CAACATTGCTACACATTCTGTTTTCTTTTTCATAAACAATTAAACTCCTTTCTAAACGCTTAGTTTAGCTCTTTGATTTTTTTGAAGTAGTTTTTTCAAGATATAAAGCCGAAAGCGGCGGTAAATGCAAATCAATTGAATAATCAAGACCGTGCATAGGTTCAGGTTTTGCAGTATAAGTTTTCTTAATTGCAACACCTTCGCCGCCAAATTTTTTCTCATCGGTATTTAAAATTACCGAATAAGTTCCTTTTTCAGGAACACCTATTTTATAGCTTTCACGCTCAACAGGAACGAAATTGCAAACGGTAATAACCTCTTTTTTCTTGTTATCAATTCTTCTGAATGCAATAACGCTTTGTTCATTATCATCAGAAGAAATCCAGGAAAATCCGTCCCAATTATAATCATTTTCCCAAAGTGCTGGCTTTTCAAGATAGATTTTATTAAGCACTTTCACATAGTCCTGCATCTTTTTATGCATTTCATAATCAAGCAAAAGCCAATCAAGCTGTTGCTCAAAATTCCACTCAATAAATTGAGCAAACTCTTGTCCCATAAATATTAACTTTTTACCAGGGTGAGCCATCATATAAGCGTAAAACGCTCTTAAATTCTTAAACTTATCATGATAAAGTCCAGGCATTTTGCCGATAAGTGAGCATTTACCGTGAACAACTTCATCATGCGAAATCGGAAGAATAAAGTTTTCCGAAAATGCGTAAAAGAAACTGAAAGTCAGTTTGTTATGATTATCTTTTCTAAAATATGGGTCAAGCGACATATACGAAAGCATATCGTTCATCCAGCCCATATTCCACTTAAAGTTAAATGCTAAACCGCCGTCTTCGCCAGGTTTTGTAACGCTCGGCCAAGCAGTTGATTCCTCTGCAATCATCATTACATTAGGAAATTCGGTTAAAATCATTTTATTAAGAAGCTTGAAAAATTCAATTGCTTCTAAATTCTCATTTTTACCATAAATATTTGGTACCCATTCGCCGTCTTTTCTTCCGTAATCGAGATAAAGCATTGACGAAACAGCGTCAACACGAAGTCCGTCAATATGATACTCATTAATCCAGTATGCAGCATTTGACATTAAGAACGAGATAACCTCATTTTTACCGAAGTCGAATACGCAAGTACCCCATTCCTTCATTTCGCCTTTTCTCGGGTCCTCATATTCATAAAGCGGTGCACCGTCAAACTGGCGAAGTCCGTGTGCATCACGAGGGAAATGAGCAGGTACCCAGTCCATAATTACACCGATACCTTTGCTATGGCAAATATCAACAAATTTCATAAAATCTTTCGGTGTACCATAACGAGAGGTTGGTGCATAGTACCCTGTTACCTGATAACCCCAAGAGCCATCAAAAGGATGCTCCAAAACAGGCATAAGCTCAATATGGGTATAACCCATTTTAACGCAATAATCAGACAACTCCTTGCCTAATTTTACATAGTCATAATAATCGCCGTTTTCGTGTTGCTTCCACGAGCCTAAATGAACTTCGTAAATATTAATCGGCTGATTCATAATATTGGTTTTACTGCGTTTGTTTATAAAAGCCGAATCGGTCCATTTAAAACCGCTGATATCATAAACCTTTGAAGCGTTGCCAGGGCGAGTTTCACTGTGAAAAGCGTAAGGGTCAGCCTTAAAATGCTTTTCGCCCTTATTATCAACAATGCAATATTTATAAGCGTCATATTGTTTAACGCCCTTTATAAACAAGGTGAAAACTTCGTTGTCCTCACTTCTTTGCATATAATTCGCATTATCATTCCAGTCGTTAAAGCAACCTACTACCGAAACACTAACAGCGTGAGGTGCCCAAACGCTGAACATAACACCTTGTTCGCCGTCAATTTCGCAAAAATGAGCACCTAAATACTCATAAGCTTTAGTAGAAGTTCCTTGATGGAAAAAATACGGCGCCATATCGTTTTTATGTTCCTTCATATTACTCAATACACTTCCTCCAATACTCCTATACTATTATTTAGTTAATTATAACAATTTTATGCAGAATAATCAACAATTTTTTGAAACTTTTTCATAACTTTATGTAGTTTTAATAAAGATAGTTATTTTTTTAGTGCATTTTTTACAAATCAAACATTACCATATATTATTATATTGAACTTGTCCGCAAAATATGTCAAAATAACAATGCAATAAAAATTAAATCCTGAACAAAAACACAAGGTCATTCTGAACAAACTTCAGAATGACCTTTTTAGATGTTTTTATCAAACTTTAACGGGACGCACCGTAAGCTGTCCCCTACAACATAATTTAAAGAAACGGTGTAGGGGTCGGGTTCCCACACGTCCCGTTATTAAACTTCGCACAAACTAAAAAAGCCTTCTCCTCGAGGAGAAGGTGGGTTTTGCAAAGCAAAACTCGGATGAGGTGTCATACCGTGCGTAACACACAATAATTTTTCATTGCTCATTATTCACTAAAAACACCGCTCTAATTTTAGAGCGGTGTCTTAATATGATATTTATTATCCCATTATAACTTTAACTTCTCGAACTTGGTTGCCTTTTGGTGCGATTGGTCCGAATGGTACTTCTTCGCCGTCAACAATTAATTTTGCAACACCCTTTTGTGCTTTTGCGCTGTTATCAACAGTAATGTTGTATGTGTCGCCTCTGAATTTACGAGTTACAGTAAACTCAGTTAAATCATCTGGCAAGCAAGGGTCAACAACAAGACCGTCATAGTCAGGTTTAATACCCAAGATAAAGCGTGAAACATTATAGAAAGTCCAAGCCGCTGTACCTGTAAGCCATGAGTTTTTAGCTTCACCATGATTTTTAGCATCTCTACCCGCAATCATTTGTGAGTATACATAAGGCTCGGTTCTGTGAATATCAGAAATTTCTTCAAGATAAGCAGGGCAAGTCTTTTTATAAACTTCAAATGCTCTGTTACCTCTGCCGACAACTGTTTCAGCAATAGAAATCCAAGGGTTGTTATGGCAGAAAATACCGCCGTTTTCTTTATATCCAGGAGGATAAGAAGAAATTTCGCCAAGCTCTATGTGATATCTTGTATAAGACGGTGCGTTCAAAACGATACCATATTTTGTATCAAGATGTTTTTCAACCGACTGCAAAGCCTTTAACGCTCTGCCGTCTTCAACACCAATACCTGCCATTACGCAGAAGCCTTGTGGCTCAATAAAGATTTTACCCTCATCGCACTCATTTGAGCCGATTTTGTTTTTATAAGCGTCATAAGCACGAACAAACCATTCGCCGTCCCAACCTGCTGTTAAAACAGCTTCGGTCATTTCGTCAACTGCTTTTTGTGCAGCGACAGCTTCATCTTTAAGGCCTTTTTCTTCACACATTCTTATATAATCAGGTCCGACTGCTACAAACATACCAGCAATAAATACCGATTCAGCAACAGGGCCTTCGCTTGGTCCGAATGTTTGGAAAGATTCGCCTGGATTCTCTGAGAAACAGTTAAGATTCAAGCAGTCGTTCCAGTCAGCTCTACCGATAAGCGGTAATTTGTGAGGTCCTAAATTGTTTATAACATGGTCAAATGAGCGTTTTAAGTGAACTAAAAGTGTTTGTGCCTTTGACTCATCATTATCAAACGGCACCATTTCATCAAGAATAGAAAAGTCGCCTGTTTCTTTAATATAAGCGGCAACACCGAAAATAAGCCAGAGTGGGTCATCATTAAATCCGCTACCGATATCATTATTACCTTTTTTGGTAAGCGGTTGATATTGGTGGTAAGCAGAGCCGTCTTCCATTTGAGTTGCAGCAATATCAAGAATTCTTTCTCTTGCACGCTCTGGAATAAGGTGAATAAAGCCTAACAAGTCTTGTGAAGAATCTCTAAAGCCCATACCTCTGCCGATACCCGACTCAAAATATGAAGCTGAACGCGACATATTAAATGTAACCATACATTGATATTGGTTCCAGATATTAACCATTCTATCAAGTTTTTCATCGCTTGATTTTACTGAATATGTAGATAAAAGGTTGTTCCAATA
>CACZIY010000010.1:25911-27642 GCA_902781345.1 Oscillospiraceae bacterium
TTTTCAACATCATCATTTGTTTTGAATTTACTAAGCAACTCATTAGCAGGCTTTTTGTTAATAACATCTTGTGCTTCCCATTTATCATCTTTTGGATTTTCGCAATAGCCCAAAACGAATACTAATGATTTTGTTTCGCCAGCTTTCAAAGTGATTTTCTTTGATTGTGAGCCGATTGGCGACCAACCAGAAGCAACAGAGTTTTTAGATTTGTTTTCAAAAACAACATCAGGTTTATCAAAACCGTTGTACAAGCCGATAAAGCTTTCTCTGTCAGTATCAAAACCGTCAATTTCCTCATTGCAAGAGAAAACAGCGTAGTGATTTCTTCTTTCTCTATACTCGGTTTTGTGGTAAATTGTGCTACCGATTACCTCAACCTCACCAGTTGAAAAGTTTCTTTGGAAGTTTGTTGTATCATCGTTAGCGTCCCAAAGACAAAACTCAACAAAAGAATAAACAGTAAACTCTTTATCGCTGTTTGTTTCGTTAGTAAATTTCAATCTGTGAATTTCAGCGGTTGTTTCAAGCGGAACAAAAGAGGTTTGCTCAGCTTTCAAGCCATTTACAGTAGATGAAATTACTGAATAGCCAAGACCGTGGCGACATTCATAATTTTCATAATCAGCTTTGCAAGGCTTCCAACCTGGGTTGAAAACTTTACCGCCCTCATTAATGTAGAAATAAATACCGCCGTCATCAGTAGGAACATTGTTGTATCTGTAACGGGTAAGACGAAGAAGTCTTGCGTCTTTATAAAAACAATATCCTCCCGAGGTATTAGAAATAAGTCCAAAGAAATCTTTGTTACCAAGGTAGTTTATCCAAGGATAAGGGGTTTTAGGCTCGGTAATTACATATTCTCTCGACTTATCATCGAAATGTCCGAATTTCATATATTTTCTCCTCTCAAAATTATCTCATTATATATAATAAAATAAATTAAGCAATAATGCAAGAATTTTTTTAAAAAATGTATTGTTAGCGGAAAATATAGTCAAATTGCACAAAAACACACCCGTGATTTTATGAAATTACGCCAAAAGGGAGAAAAAGAAAAAAGTTGTTGACAATGCACAATTAATCGTGTATAATTTAGACAAAGAATACAAAAAAGGATGTGTTTATTATGACTTATGCAGAAAAATTTCAATCCTTAAAGACAGCTTTTGAAAAAGCAAATACCAAAAAATTCAATGCTGACTTTGCAGTACAAATCACAATGACCGATGAGGATTGCGGCGGCACTTTCTATATTGAATATAAAAATGGTAACTACGCAGTAGAACCTTATGATTATGTTGATAACAATGCAGCGCTTACAGCATCTGCTGCATCAATCGCAAAACTTTCAAAAGGTACTGTTGCTAAAGATATAAGCGTTTTCGGTGATGAAACAGTTGTTTCTGTTTTAGCATCTGCTTTAAAACCTGCTAAGAAAGCAGCTAAAAAAGCTCCTGCTAAAAAAACCGCTACTAAAAAGCCAGCTGCTAAAAAAGCAGCAGCAAAACCTGCAGCTAAGAAAACCGAAACTAAGAAAGCAGAAGTAAAAGCTCCTGTTGCTAAAAAAGCACCTGCAGCTAAAGCTACTGCAACTAAAGCAACTGAAGTTAAAGCTGCAACAGCTAAAATAGCTCCTGCAAAGAAAACAGTTGCTAAAAAGGATACAAAAACTACAAAATAATTTTTGTATCAAATTAATTTGCTATTCCTCTTTAAGTTTTTTCATTA
>CACZIY010000011.1 GCA_902781345.1 Oscillospiraceae bacterium
CGGTCTTGAAAATTCAAGATACGGCGGAATCAGTCGCTATGCTGATATGGATATGCTTATTGTTGGTATGTACGGCAAAGGCAATGTAGGTCTTGGCGGTTGTACCACCGAAGAATACAAAGTGCACTTCTCACTCTGGGCTTTGCTTAATTCACCACTTATGATTGGTTGCGATATCAGAAATATGAATGAAGATACAAAGAAAATTCTTATGAATAAGGAAGTTATCGCAATCAACCAGGACGAAGAGTCTAACACACCTTTCGATGCAAAATTCATAGGCACACCGCACGAAAATGATGATGTTATGATTTATGCCAAATTGCTTGCTAATGGTGATTATGCAATCGGTGTATTTAACTTTACCGATGAAAAAACTAATATGTGGCAATCCCATTTCACTTTAGAAAAATTAGGTCTTGACGAAGCAACAGGCAAAACCCTTTTGATGAAAGAGCTTTGGACAGGTGAAACCGAAAAGGCTGAAAATGGAATTGTTAGATTTAGTTTAGAACCTCACACTTGCAAACTCTATCGTGCAAAGGTAGTTGATAAATAATGCTTTGCAAGAATTGCAACAAAAGCTTAACAAGTGATGAAAAATCGCTTTATATGAAAATAGTTAACAGGCAAGCAACTCAGTTTTTGTGTAAAACTTGTCTTGCTAATTATTTTTCAGTCGAAGAAAGCGTTTTAGACCAAAAAATCAAGCAATTTAAAGAAAACGGTTGCTTACTATTCACAAAATAAATAAATGCCGACATATTTGTCGGCATTTTTAAATTAAAAATTCTTGCTATTTTAATGTTTGTTTGTTATAATATCATTATTGTAATTATAAAATATTAATAAACTTTTATTAGGAGTGTTTTAATGACTGGGGTTATTGACTCAATCGCCGAATGGATAAGGTCCTTTGGCATACCCGATTATTTAATAGTATTTATTATTTCGCTTTTTCCGATTTTAGAGCTTCGTGGCGGACTTATTGCAGCAGCATTGTTAAAGCTAAAGCTTGCTCCCTCTTTTGCTGTTTGCTTTTTAGGCAATATTATTCCGCTTCCTTTTATACTTTTGCTTATTCAAAAGCTTTTTAAAGTAATGAAAAAGTTTAAACCAACCTATAAAATAGCAGTCTACTTTGAGAAAAAGGGCGAAAAGAACGCAAAAGAAGCAGAAAACAAATCTTTTTGGGGCAAAATTTTGTTTTTATTCCTTTTTGTTGCAATTCCGCTTCCGGGAACAGGCGGTTGGACAGGTGCATTAGTAGCCTCGTTTATGAATATTAAGCTTAAATATTCGATTCCTACTATTTTAGCAGGCGTTCTAACAGCAGGCTTTATAATGTCAATAATTTGCTATGCACTTCCTTCTCTTAGCGCCTCTCTTTTCGGATTTAATTTTAGTTAAGAACAGCAACGCCTATGTTTAAGTAAGTAGCATAAAGCACCCAAACAACATAAGGCAAAAAGACATAAGCGGCATTTTTATCGCAGTTATAGTAAAAATACACTGTAATTGCTGCTAAAACCACCATTGCAATAATTATAACACAAGCAAATGCGTACCATTCAAGCGCAAAAAATACAATAGGCCATAAAAGATTCAGCAAGAGTGTACCACCGTACAATTGTCTGGGTCTTTTTTTATCGCAAATTCCCGATTCTTCGATATAGTAACTCGCAAGACCGAGAAGAATATAAAGACAAGTCCAGACAAACGGAAAAATTATAGCAGGCGGCGAAAGCGGCGGTTTTTGTAATGAAAGATATAATTCTTTTGAATTTCTTGTAAAAAGCTGTGCTATCAACCCTACAAAAATAGGTATAAGCAAGCACGGTATAAGTTTTCGCAAATTTACAGTTTTAATCATAAAAAATCTCCTTAATATGTTTTATTATGATTTTATGCAAAACTCACTTAATTTATTAAAAACAAAAATCCTCGAAATTATTCGAGGATTTTTGTAATATCATCTTTTAACGGAATTTCTATTTTCAATTTTTTATTAGTAATCGGGTGTGTCAAGCTGATTTTGTAAGAATGAAGCGCAGGTCTTTTAATATCACTTGCACTTTTGCCATACAAATAATCGCCGTAAACCGCATGACCTATATAACTTAAATGCACCCTGATTTGATGAGTTCTGCCCGTTTCAAGTCTAAGCTTAATCAGCGTTTTACCAGGGTAGTTTTCAACTACTTCATAATTTGTAACAGCATTAACTCCCCTGTTATCAACAATTCGCTTAATAATGCTTTTTTCTTCTCTGAAAATCGGCTTGTCAATTCTGCCGTTTTCTTGCAAATTACCGCAAACCACCGCTAAATATTCACGCTCAAAATCGCCCGAGTGCAAACTCTTTTTAAGTAGTTCATGCACAAGCGGATTTTTTGCAATTACCATCAAACCCGAAGTACCTTTATCAAGTCGATTTACGGGACGAAAAACAAAGTTTTCGCCTTGCTTTTTATAATAGTTCAAAACCGCACCGCCAACGCTTTTATCGTAATTATTTAGCGATGGATGAGTAGGAATTTCACCGTCTTTGTTAATTATAAGCAAGTATTCATCTTCAAAAACAATATCAAGTGGAATATCGCAAAGCGGTATATTCTCACTCTTTTCATCTGCAGTCTGAATTGTAACCTCGACTATATCGCCCTTATTAACAGTAGTATTTGTAAACCTTTTTTCGCCATTAACTAAAATACCGTTTTCAATTCTCTTAGCCTTTTTAATCAGCGATGACGAAAGCTTTAAACTGTTTTTTAAAAACGAAAGCAAAATCTCGTTTTTTTCTGCCCTTCCTTTAACTACACTTTTCATTTTAAAAGCTCAATCATTTTCGGCAAAACCGCCTCAAATCTCACACCGTATCTGACATCAGTTTTTTCTTCTTTTGTTATTTTTATAGCTTCTGAAGTGATATTTTGCGCAATTTCAGCAGCAGTTTCTAAGTTTTTACCGTTTAACAACGCAGTCAATAAAACGCAAGCGAAAATATCACCTGTTCCGTGGTAAACGCCCTCGTGTTTTTCGGTAAAGCAATAATTTATCTTGTCAGTTTCATTATCATAAGTTGCAACACCCAATTTATCTTCATCAAAATAAACGCCTGTTAAAACGATTTTTTTATCACAAACAAGCGTTAGTTTCTCAATCAGATTTTCAACAAACTCTTTTGTGTAAGGTCCGTTTTCATAAGGTGTATTTGTCAAAAGGCAAGCTTCGGTAATATTCGGTGTAATAACATCAGCCTTTTTACAAATTTTCTTCATTTTTTCTGGAAAGCTCTTATCAAAATTTTTGTAAAGCTCGCCAAAATCAGCCATTACAGGATCAACCAAGACAAGTGTATCACTATCACTTAACTCATCAATAGTCTTGTCTATAATATCAACTTGTGCAATTGAGCCTAAATAGCCTGAATAAATACTGTCAAATTTAATATTCAAGCTTTTCCAATGCTTGACAATCGGCAAAATCTCATCGGTCAAATCTTTAAATGTGAAATTTTCAAATCCTCCCGTATGAGTCGATAAAACCGCTGTCGGAATTACTGAACATTCAATTCCACCCGCCGAAATAATCGGCAAAGCAACTGTAAGCGAACATTTACCGATACACGAAATATCGTTTATTGCCGCAACTCTTTTTATTCTTTCCATAAAAACCTCTTATTCTAAAACTATTGTAAATGGTCCGTCATTTACAAGCTTAACTTCCATTTTCGCACCGAAAATGCCCTTTTCAACCTTAGCTGTATATTGCTTGCATTGCTCGCAAAAATAATCGTAAAGGTCGCTTGCCTCATCAGGCGCCATAGCCTCAAAAAATGATGGGCGATTTCCATGTGAACAATCAGCGCACAAGGTAAATTGCGAAATAACCAACAACTCACCGCCAACATCATTAAGCGATTTATTGATTTTTTCGTTCTCGTCTTCAAAAATGCGAAGATTACAAACCTTTTTTGAAAGTCTGTCAGCATCAGCTTTGGTGTCGCCCTCGGCCGCACCGAATAGCACCAAAAAACCTTTATTTATAGCGCCTACTGTTTTGTTTTCAACATCAACACTAGCACTCGAAACTCTTTGAATTACAATTTTCATCAAAATTCTCCTTAAAATAACTGCAATAGCATTATAACATTTTGTGTTAAACTTTACAATACTTTTATTTTACTACCTCTAACGCTTTTTGAAGCTGACTGTCCTCTTTATCGCTTAAAAAATAATAATTTCTATTTTGATACTCATTAAACTTCACCTTATAATCAGGCTCAATACCCTTTTTGTGATAGGTTTTTCCATTCTTATCAATTACCGTTTCGGTAGTAAATTTTATCGCTGTACCATCACCCAAATCATAAGTCGTTTGCGCAATTCCCTTGCCAAAAGTTTTTTCACCGACAATTTTGCCTTTACCTAAATCTCTCATATTCATCGCAAAAATTTCCGCAGCAGAAGCGGTATCAGAATTTACAATTACAGCAAAAGGCAAGCTTAAATTATTTTTTTCATCAGAAGTGTATTCAGTTGTAATTTTGCCATATTTGGTTTTAAGTCGAACGGTATCGCCTTTTTTCAAAACCTTATCAAGAATTTTAGCGCAAATATCAACATATCCACCAGGATTGTTTCTAAGGTCAAAAACGACTGATTTTGCATTATTTTTCTTGATAAATTCCAAAGCCTTGTCAAACTGCTTTAATGTCGATTCATCAAACGAAGTTATTGCTACAACACAAGAAGTGTTTATCATTCTGTAAGTTACACTGTCATATACAAAAACGCCTAATTTTACGCTTTTTTCAAGCGTCTTTTTACCTCGTTTTACATTGATTTTTGCAGTATTTTTTTGTTTTATTAATCTGACTGCATCTTCAATTGGTTTTTCTTTAAGTGAAACACCGTTGATTTTTATCAACTTATCTCCTTTTTTAATACCCGCCTTTTTTGCAGGCGAATTCGAGTGAACGAAGCATACAGTAGGATATTTCTCGTTCTCTTTTATAGCAATTGTAATACCTATGCTTTTGTCAGAAACACCCTCACGCTCTTTCTCTTTTCTTGCAAAATCATCTTTGCTGAAATAATACGCATAATCATCATTATCAAGCATTTGAATATAACTTTGACAAATCCTGTCGCCAACCTTTTCACTGTTCTGCGAAAAATCAACAGCGTATTTATTCACCTTTGTATCAACAGTAGTTACCTTTTTAATAAGTGATACTTGTTCAAAAACTCTCGAAATATCACCGCCCAACGCCAAAAAAGCAATTAGTAAAGTAAAAAATGCTGTAACTATAACAGTAGGCAGTTTTTTTGCAATTTTTAATAAAAAGACTTTTAATTTTGCCATAAATCGACATTCTCCCAAAATTAAATTAGGGGCGAAAAATTCGCCCCTTAAATTTATTAATTAGAAATAGTTAAGCGGATTTACACGGTTTCCGTTTACACGCATTTCAAAATGCAAGTGCGGACCTGTTGAACGACCGGTTGAACCAACATAAGCGATAACCTGTCCTTGCTTAACAGTTTGACCGTTGCCAACAGCAAGTGATGAGCAGTGGCCGTATAACGAAATCAAGCTTGAGCCTTGATAAATTCCGTGGTCAATCATAACACAGTTGCCATAGCTTCCGTTGTAACAAGCCAAAATTACAGTACCCGAAGCGGTTGCAAGAATTGGTGTGCCGTAAGCACCACTGCCGCTAATATCAACACCGCCGTGGAATTTGCTATAATGCAATGTTGGGTGGTATCTATAACCAAATCCAGAAGAAATGTAGTAAGATGAGCCACCATAAGGCCAAGTAAATCCGGAAGCGCCTATTTTAATATGTGCAGAAGAACCACCAGATAAAGCTCGTTTTGCAGCTTCTCTTGCAATTCTGTCAAATTCTTTTTGCGCTTCTTCTTTTGCTTTTAAAACTTCCTCTGACTCTGCTTTCAAAGCACTTTCGGTATCCTCTAATTTAGAATATGCACTTTGTGCTTCGCTGTATTTAGAATCAAGTTTGTTCTTTTCTGTAACTAATTGTTGTTTAAGCGAATCAGCATCAGACTTTTTAGCCTCAACTTGTTTTTTCGCTTTATTGATTTTCCTGATATCCTTTTGAAGCTTTGCCATTAAATCTTTAGTATCAGAAGTAATGCACTTCATAATATCGCTTTTTTCAAGAAAATCACTATAATCATCAGCAGATAATAATACTAAAATATCAGTCGAAGCACCAGCTATATAAATAGCTTTAAGTCTTTCTTTCAACTGAGTTTTTGCTTTTTTAATCTGCGATTCTTTTTTGTTTATTTTGTATTCTAAGTCGTTAATTTCACTTTCAAGTGCATTAACTCTTGCAGTCATTGTATCTACTTTGCTTTCAATAACACTCACTTGTTCTTGCAAGTTTTCTGCTTTTTCTTTTGCATCAGACTTATCATCTTTAAGCGAATCAAGTTTCTTTTGAATTTTTCTTTGCTTTTCATTTAAAGAATTAATCTTATTTTGCAATTCACTTGATGTAGCAGCTGAAACATTAACAGATTTTTCAGGAACAAAAACGCCTAATGTAAATGCAACTAAACACAAACTAAGAACTGCCGAAAGCCCTCTTTTAAATAAACGCATTTTGCTCGCTTCCTTCCTTGCGCAAATACTTGCTTATAGAAATTAAACTTCCTATTGTACCGGCAACAACGCCAATAATGCAGAAACCGCCGAATAAATACCATACAACGCTTGAATAAGGTATTAAGCTTAAAAATCCAAATTGTCTTACCTGGTCAATTGTTGAATTATAAATCAAATACAAAACGCCTGTTGAAATTATAGCGGAAATAAGACCAAATGTAATACCTTCAACAATAAACGGAAAACGAATAAAGTTATTCGTAGCGCCGACCGCTTTCATAATTGAAATTTCAAGCTTTCTTGCTGCCATAGTAATACGAATTGTATTCGCAATAATTACTAAAGAAGTAAATAACAGCAAACCAATTATCCAAATACTTGCGGTATTAATTACATTTTGAATACCATTTAATACTTTTGTAAGGCCTTTAGAATAATTTACATAATAAACGCCTTTAATATTTTTAATTTGTTCAATTGCTTTTTCAGTTTTTGTTTTTGAAAGGTCTTTCCAAGTTACTTTAATCTTTGCTGGTAAGAAAGTGCTGTCATTTTCAAACAAATCATCAAACATAGTGCCGATTGATTCTCTGAAAGATTCAGCGCCCTGTTCACGACTGACATACTCAGTCTTTTTAACATTACTCAAAGCTGAAATTTTCTTTTCAACCTCGACAGCTTCATTATCATTAACCTTATCATCTAAAAATACAAGCGCCAAGTTATTATCCTTTACCGAAACAAATGATGCTTGAATATTATATGTAAGTAAAACTGCAACACCCATCAAAAGCATACAAGAAACCAAAACACAAACAGATGCTAATGTCATCAAACGGTGCAACCAAATGTTTTTAAAGCCCTCAACTGTGAGGTATCTTACACTTCTTAATTTCATTGAACAGCGCCCTCCTCATTATCGGCAACAATTCTGCCTTTTTCAAGCATAATTACTCTTCTGCCGAAATCTCTGACGAGTTGATGCTCATGAGTAACCATAACAACGGTTGTACCTCTGCGGTTGATTTCTGTAAGTAAATCAACAATTTCATAAGACATTTCAGGGTCAACGTTACCGGTAGGCTCGTCTGCAATAATAATCTGTGGATTATTAACAAGCGCTCTTGCCAAGCCGACACGCTGTTGTTCACCGCCTGATAATTCGTTAGGATAGCATCTTGCTTTATCACCTAAACCTACCATAGATAAAGCAGCAGCAACTCTTTTTCTTATATCTTTTGAGGAAGCGCCTACAACTCTGAGCGAAAACGCAACATTGCCGAAAACTGTCATATTAGGGATAAGTCTGAAATCCTGGAAAACAATACCCATTGTTCTGCGGAAATACGGTACTTCCCTGCGTTTGATTTTACTCATTCTGTAGCCGTTTACGATAACTTCGCCAGTATTGCACTTTTCTTCGTGCATAATTAATTTAATAAAGGTAGATTTACCTGCGCCTGATGCACCAACAACAAACACAAATTCGCCCTTATTAATTCTTATATTAACATCGTTTAAAGCGTGAGTTCCGTTTGCATAGTTTTTAGAAACTCCTTTAAACTCAATCAAAACCTGATTGTTTTTAATCTCGTCAATATTCTTTTTGATATTAATCACTCCAACCTGAAAAACCTTAAAATTAATACAAAACAGGACTTGAATTCAAATATTTCTTAACCATTAATGCAATTTTAAACACAATTGCGTGTTCAAACTCTCTAAGATCAAGACCTGTTAATTTTTTAATTTTTTCAAGTCTGTATACCAAAGTATTTCTATGTACAAAAAGTTTTCTTGATGTTTCAGAAACATTCAAGTTATTTTCAAAGAATTTTTGAATTGTAAACAAAGTTTCTTGATCAAGACTTTCAATAGAGCCCATTTTGAAAACTTCTTTTAAGTAAGTTTCACAAAGTGATGTAGGCAATTGATAAATAAGTCTTGCAATACCAAGATTTTCATAGCTTACAATTGCTTTTTCAGTATCAAATACTTTACCAACTTCAATTGCGATTTGAGCTTCTTTAAATGAAGAAGAAAGCTCTTTAATGGTATCAACAATAGTACCGATACCGATTACGCAATGTGTATAGAACTCGCCCGAAAGTGTATCAATAATTGAACGAGCAAGCTTCTCAAGGTCGCTTACCTCAATATTAGGATTTGTTTCTTTAACAATAGCAATTTCAGTTTCGCTGATGTTGATAATAAAATCTTTCTGTTTATCAGGGAAAAGATTTTGAACAATATCAAATACTGAAACATCATTTTTAGTAACAATTTTTACAAGCAAAACAACATGAGAAACATCAATATTAAAATGAAGCTCTCTTGCTTTTACATAAATGTCGCCAGGCATAATGTTTTCGAGAATAATGTTTTTAACAAAATTAGCTCTGTCAAAATTCTCATCAAAATATTGCTTAACATTAATTAAAGAAACAGTAATTAAGTTTGCAAATGACTCAGATACCTCATCAACACCTTTTACAAATACAAAATAGTTTGGTCGAGTATTTGTGCAGGCTTTAAAAGTGTACTCTCCTCTTACAAAGGCCTCTTCATTTTCTAAATCGGCTTCAACAAGTCCCATAGGTTCGCCTATGAGTGCTGGGTCGTTACATGCGCAAACTGTATAAGTTTCATCAACGACACCAATTGTTCTTTCTACCGCCTCACCCATTTGGGATACTACGCTTTGAAAAAGTCTGTTAGACATAATACGCTCTCCTTAAATATTTTTTAGGTAATTTGCATAATACTGATTATATACATTTTACACAAAAACGGAGCAAATTTCAAGGTGTTTTTTAAAATTTTTTAAGAATTTTTATAAAAATTTACAAAAAATCATAAAAAAACGCCTATTTTAGCACGATTTGAGAGCAAATTTTGTTTTTATATAATATGCTGAATTTATGATTTTCAATTTGTGAAAATTGCATATAAGGCATTTTGTCGTAAATTGCGATGAAAAATTATGGTAATTTTTCCCATATTATGATAGAATAGAATTAAAATTATCGGCGGTGAAATATATGAAAAAATCTAAAAATGAAAAGGTGTATTTTATTGAGCCAAAATGCATTTTGGACAACCCTTTTCAGCCAAGAAAAAACATTGATGAAGAAAAAATGAAAGGACTTATAAAATCAATTAAGAAAAACGGAATTATTCAACCGATTGTTGTCAGAAAAGTATCTAAATCAGAATTTCAACTTATTTGCGGAAACAGAAGATTAAATGCTGCGAGATTTTTAAAGCTAAAGTCTGTTCCCTGCTTAATTCAAAATGCAAATGATGAAACTGTGTTTGCTCTTTCACTTATTGAGAATATTCAAAGGGATAACCTTAACTTTATTGAAGAAGCGGTTGCTATTGAAAAGTTAATAAAAGAATATAACTACACTCAAACGCAAGTTGCACAAATTTTAGGGCTTTCGCAACCAACAATAGCAAATAAATTAAGAATTTTAAAGCTTGATAATAGCCAAATTGAAAAAATAACTAAATTTTCGCTTAGTGAGCGACACGCAAGGGCGCTTTTAAAAATCAGCGATAAACATTTACAAAACGATATTCTAAGCGAAATAATAATTAAAAATCTAAATGTCGAACAAACCGAAAAACTTATTGAAGAAAAAACAAAGCCAAAACAAAAACATTCAGAAAAAATAGTAGTAAAAGATTTAAGGCTTTTTGTAAATTCAATAAACAAAGCGATTAAGGTTATGAAGAATTCAGGTATTTTGGCAAAAAGCAGTCGTGAAGAAGATGAAAACTGCATTAAATATACTGTAATAATACCGAAATAGAAACTTGACTTTTTTTATATATTATGTTAGAATTAACAAAACTCTTTGAGGGAGTAGTCGGCTTTTTAAAGAGCGGTAAGTCAACAATCTCGACCTATTTTTTAGGTTTGGCTTATCTTAATTGATGAGACTCAAAGTATAGATAGCATAAATTCTGTACTTTCGGTCTTTTTATAGTGTTTTTAAGCAGGTACAGAAAACCTGCTTTTTATTTTAAGGAGATTTAAAATGATTTATATCGGTTATTTAATTTGTGCAATTATTATTGTATGGCTTTCTAACAAAGCTTCGGTTTATGTTGATTTGCTTGATAAAAAAACTTCGCTTTCGGGCGCTTTTATCGGCGGTGTAATGCTTTCAGCAGTTACAAGTTTGCCAGAGCTTTTTACCAGCCTTTCTTCAACGGTTTGGCTTGATAAGCCCGGTCTTTGCTTAGGTAACATATTAGGTAGCAACCTTTTTAATTTGCTGACAATCGCTGTGTTTATTTTGATATTTTTCAAAGGATTTTCAAAAGCAAAAATTTCAAAAGCTCATATAAAATCATCAATAATTATTATTTTGATTTACATTTTTATGATGTTTAATTTACAAGGCAAAATTCCGCTTGAAATTGCAACTATCAATGTTGTTTCAATTATAATTATTGCGCTTTACATTATCGGTGTAAAGAGTATGGCAAGTGATGAATTTCAGGTTGACAGTGATGATGAAATAACCGACCTTACTGTAAAGCAAATTTCAATTCGCTTTACGCTCGCAAGTATAGGAATAATTGCTGTCAGCATTATAATTACAAAAATCACTGACATTATCGCCGATGAAAACCACTTAAATCTCGGTGCAGGTATTGCAGGTGCTTTGTTTTTAGGCATTGCTACTTCCCTGCCTGAGCTTTCTTCAACCTTTTCACTTTTCAGACTTAAAAACTACAACATTGCAATCGGTAATATTATAGGAAGTAATTTATTTAACTTTACAATTCTTTCGGTTGCCGATGTTTTCTATTTAAAATCAGGCACAAAAGGTGCTGTAAACGGCAGAATATTTGATTTTATTTCAAATGCCGCTGACCCTAAAAATGTTAACTTGCTTCTTTTTGGAGCTGGTGCAATGCTTTCAATGCTTGCTATTTTAAAAATTAAAAACAAGGCTTTGCAGATTATTTGCTCGATTATTATTATAGGTTGCTATGTTGCGTTTTTAATTGTTTAGTTTCTTGTAACAATAATTTAGCACAAGTTCTACCCGACATTCAAGGACATTATTTTTGTAGGGTTTGCACAAAATATTAAATCAACTAAAAGCGAAAATATCTATTGATTTTTTTATAGAAATACGCTATAATATTTATATCTTAAAAAATATTGGAGGACTATTAAATATGTTAGTTTCAGCAAAAGATATGTTGAACAAAGCAAAAGCAGGTAAATATGCTGTTGGTCAGTTCAACATCAACAACCTTGAATGGACAAAAGCCATTCTTTTAACCGCAGAGGAATTAAAATCTCCTGTAATCTTAGGCGTTTCAGAAGGCGCTGGTAAATATATGTGCGGTTACAAAACCGTTGTAGGTATGGTAAACGGTATGTTAGAGGAGCTTAATATTACTGTTCCTGTTGCTCTTCATCTTGACCATGGTTCATATGAAGGCGCAAAGGCTTGCATTGAAGCAGGTTTCTCATCAGTAATGTTTGACGGTTCACACTACCCAATCGAAGAAAATATTGCAAAAACTAAAGAATTAGTTGGCATTTGTGAAGAAAAAGGTCTTTCTATCGAGGCTGAAGTTGGTGCTATCGGCGGTGAAGAAGACGGCGTTATCGGTAGCGGTGAAGTTGCTGACCCTAAGGAATGCAAAATGATTGCTGACCTCGGTGTAACAATGCTCGCAGCTGGTATTGGTAACATTCACGGTAAATACCCTGAAAACTGGGCTGGTCTTTCATTTGATACATTAGACGCTATTCAACAGCTCACAGGTGCTATGCCATTAGTACTTCACGGTGGTACAGGTATTCCTGCTGATATGATTAAAAAAGCAATTTCTCTCGGCGTTTCAAAAATCAATGTAAATACTGAGTGTCAGTTGGCTTTTGCTGCTGCTACAAGAAAATATGTTGAGGCAGGCAAAGATTTACAAGGTAAAGGCTTTGACCCAAGAAAACTTTTAGCTGACGGTGTTGAAGCTATTAAAGCGACTGTTAAAGAAAAAATGGAACTTTTCGGTTCAGTTGGCAAAGCGTAAATTTAAAAACAATTCCCTCGACAAAATAGTTTTGTCGAGGGTTTTTTTATCACAATTATATCATATTCTCTTTTTATAATAATTACAGAAATTATTTGGGGGTATTTTATGAAAAAATTATTAGCGGTTATAGTTTGTTTGACTTTAGTTTTATCTTGCTTTGCTCTTTCGGCAATTGCTGATGATGAGTTAGATAACGGTGAAACTAATCAAACAACTGTTGAATCTCAACCGACTGAGGAATCATCTACTGAAGAATCATCAACTGAGGAAACATCAGCAGAAGAACCTACTGAGCAATCTTCTACTGAAGAAGAGGAACCGCCGATTGACTACAATAACAATGTTGTTATTACAAATTTAAAAGGCGAAGTGGTTGATTATTATTCTATTGTTTCCGATGACCTTCGCAGCTGTTTACAAAGCGGTCTTGATTTTATTAGAAAAAGTGCAAATGAACTTTATACTATTTCCCTACCAAAAGGCGTTTATTATGCAAACTCTTCGCTAAATGTTTACAGCAACACCAAAATTGATTTTAATGGCTCAACTGTTTACAGAGGTAGGGGTGTTGATGGTGCAATAGTTCGTTTCGGAAGAAAGTCCGAGGCAGATTATGCCGCTTATGATGGCTTTAAAAATATTGTTATTACTAATGCAATTCTCAACGCTCAAGAAAACGGTACAGGCTCATATATTCGTTTTGCTCACGCTGAAGATGTGCAAATTACAAACATTACTTTTACAAACTCAAAAAATGTTCATCACCTTTTAACATTTGCGGCTTGCAATAATATTACTGTTGATAACTGCGTTTTTTCAAATATGAATGTTGCGGATATTAACAAATATAACTGCGAAGCAATTCAAATAGATGTTATTAAAGAAGAATATTTCAGCGATTACGGCAAATATGACGCTACTCCTACTAAAAATGTTTCAGTTACAAACTGTACATTTAAAAACCTACAAAGAGGTTTAGGTTCACATACTGGCGTTGCAGGACATTATTTTGAAAATATGACATTTGAAAACAATTATTTTGAAAATATTACAGGTTATGCAATAAGAGCAACAGCCTATCGTCATAGTAAGATTAATAATAATGTTATCAAAAACTGTGGCAGCGGAATTTTGTTTGGTAATGTTACTGCTGAAAATTTTGGAAATTTCTGCGCTGCTTTTAATTCAGGCGACCAAGTAATAACAAAAACATACAGTGAAATTAAAAACAATACAATTGATTTGGTTGATACAAGTTATCAAAATGTTCAATTCGGTATTAATATATTAGGTAAAAAAGTTACTTCTGCTACTGACCAATATGGCGGAAATTTGAGCGGCGATTTTAGAGTTTCGGCGCTTGATATTGAAAATAATGTTATTACTTCATCTATAAAGAATAACAATTGCTATGGTATTTGGGTAAGCGGCGCGCTTGGCAGTTCAAGCAACAGTAGTTCTGATTTCAAAGTGTTAAATAACAGTTACACCACTTCTGGTTCTTCTACAACAAGCAAACTTATTCACGGATTAAAAATTCTAAATTCAAGCAATGTTTATGCAAGCAACAACAGTTTTGTGGATAAAAAGGCTTCAAAAGGTATTTTGGATTCGGGAATTGTTGTTGATGGTTCAACAGGTATTTTGCTTGATAATAACACTATTACCAATACCACTAATTATGGAATAAGGCTTGCAAATACCACAAATAATGTTGTTTCAAAGAGTAAGATTACCAATACAAAGAATTACGGTATTTATTTGTCAGAAAAGACAAGCGGTGCGAAAATCAATAGCAATACTTTGAATAAGATTTCGATTGGTGTTTATCTTAATTCTTCTGCTTCGGCTTCTTTGATAAACGAAAATAAAATTTCAAATACTACTTCTCACGGTATTCAGCTGAATGATACTACAAAAGCAAGCAATATTAAAACAAACACCATTTCTTCTCCAAAAGGCTCGGGTATTTATATTACTAAAAAGGCTAAGGGCGGAAATATTGAGGCAAACTCTGTTTGTAATTCAAAGGGCGTTGCTATTTATCTTAATATGAGCGCTTCTGCTACTCAAATAACAAAAAATAAGGTTGACATTGCAAATAAAACGCTTAATGCAATCGGTTTAAATAATTCTGCAACTGTTTCAAAAATCAACGGTAATTTAATTAACTGCAAAAAGTCAACCGGCAGTATCAAATTAAAGGTATATTGCAAAAATGGTATTGCGATTAACAGTGCAAAATGCAATGTTAAACAAATTAATTCAAACACGATTAATAATTGCGTTAATGCAGGTATTGCAATATACAATGTAAAGAGTAAATCAAAAATTCAAAAGAACACCATAAAGGTATGCAAATATGGTATTCAATATAAAAAAGGCTCGTTATCTAAAAACAAAATCAGCAAAGCGAGCGCTAAAAAGATAGTTAAAATTTAGTATCTACTATATTTTCTTTTTTGGTGCAAGCTCATAGTTTTATGGGCTTGCACCGATATTTTTATCAATATACTATAAATAAGGATTATCTATGAAAAAACTTGTTTCATTTTTGCTTTCGATTATTTTTTTAATTGCAATTTTTAATGTAAATGTAATTGCGCAAACTGAAAATATTACAGTTACAAATGAAGAAGGCGACATTTTAGCGGAATATGAAATTGTAACAAATGATATTACAACTAATTCACGCTCCCCTATTCAAAAAGCGTTAAATTTTGCAAGAGATAATTTTGAAGAAAACAGAATTTTAACAGTAACTTTGCCTTTTGGCGAGTATTCTATTGAAAAAAGCTTAATTGCTTACAGCAATACAGTTTTTGATTTAAACAACTCTACTGTTTTTCGCAGTGGAGAATGTTCTGTTATGCTCAGAATCGGAAGTGCAACAAAACAAGTTTATTCTTATGACGCTTTTCAAAATGTAACCTTTAAAAATGGTATATTAGACGCAAACCAAGTTAGTACAAGCGCTATAATGAAATTTGAACATTCAAAAAACATTTCGCTTGAAAATTTAACCTTTCAAAATACTTTGAATGTTTGTCATCAACTCGCTTTTGCTGCTTGCAATAAGGTTAATATCAATAAGTGTAATTTTTTAGATATGGATACCGCCGAAGTTGAAACAAACTGCGAGGCAATTCAGATTGATGTATTAAAAGAAGAATATTTCGGTAATGCAGAATATTATGACGGAACGCCAACTAAAAATGTTACAGTTGAAAACTGTAATTTTAAAAATGTTGAAAAAGGTATCGGCACTCATACAGGCATTTCAGGTCATTACTTTGATAATATTAATATAATAAACAACACCTTTGAAAATGTATTTGGTTATGCAATTAGAACAGTAAATTATACTAACAGCACTATTAGCGGAAATACTATCAGAAATTCAGGCAGCGGAATACTTATGGGAAATATGACTTCCTCTGCACAATCGAATTTTTTTGCACCTTTAAACGAAGATGACAAAATCATAAACGAAGTTAACAACTGTATCGCCAAAAATACAATTGAAATTGTTGATACAGGTTATAACAGCATAATGCCTTATGGAATAAATGTTTTCGGTAAAACGGTTGAAAAATTTACTGATAGTGATGGTAATGATTACAGCGGTGATTTTAGAGTTTCAAAAACAAGAGTTTTGAATAATAAAATCACTTCTACTATAAGTCAATCGGGATTTTATGGTATTAAAGTTTACGGTTGTTTTGGCAATTCTGTTTCAAGCGACTCTAATTTTATTGTTCAAAAGAATAGTATTACTGCTGACTGTAATTCTTTATGTTCTTCAAATTCTTACGGAATAAGAGTTGATGAAAGTGATAAAATTGCAATTTGCAATAATACTATTACAGATGTAAACATTGAAAAAAACAACTTAAAATACGGTGTTTGTTTTGCTGATTGCAATAATTCTTTTGTTTCAGCAAATAATATTTCATATGCTTTAAGTAATGGTATAAAGTTATCTAATTCTAATAAAGCAGTTATTGAAAAAAATAAGATTTCTTCTTACGAAAAATCTAACGGAATATATCTAAGCGGTACGACAAGCGGTGTTTCAGTTATTTCAAACATTATAAAGAATTGTTCAAGCGGAATTAGAGTTGGTTCAACAACTAATACCGAATTAATTGATAACAACACAATTTCAAACGCTAAAAAATATGGAATTGTTATTACTAATTCTTCAAAGGTTACTAATGTTTTGAATAACAAGATTAAAACAACAGGCTCGAGCGGAATTATTGTTAATGAAAATGCTTATTCAAAAGTAATTAAGGCAAATACAATCAACAAATCTTCAACAAACGGAATATATATTTCTTTAAATGCTAAAGCAGATTTGATTGATTCAAACAGCATTAATTCAGCGACATATTACGGAATAATTGTTAATAACACTGCTGTTGCAAAAAGAATTATAAATAATACAGTTTCAAATTCATCATCAAGCAGTATTTATGCAACTGATACTGCAAAGGTTAGCGAGATTGCAAATAACACTATAAATAATTCCTCTAAAAACGGTGTTTATATTACAGCAAACGCAAAAGTAACTGATATTAAAGAAAATACTATTAACAAAACAAAGCTTTACGGTGTTTTGGTTAACAGATGTGCAAGTGTTAAATCAATTTTTAAAAACAAGATTTCTAATACCGCTGTAAGCAGTATTTTGATAACGCAAAACTCTAGCGTTAAAAGTGTAATTTCAAACGAAATAAACGGCTCTGATACTAACGGTATTTACATAGTTTCAAACAACAAAGTAAATAATGTTGATTATAATAAAATTGAGAATACAAAAAACTACGGCATACTTTTAAGTAGTTACTCTAAAGCCAACAGTGTTTCATATAATAATATTACAAAAACTTCTTACAACGGAATATGTTTAAAAGAAAACGCAGTTGCAAACACAATTTGCGCTAATACTATTTACAATGTTAATGATAGTGCTATAAAGCTTAAACTTAATGCAATGGCAACTAAAATTAGTAATAACTATATTTACAAAGAAAAGTTTAGCGGAATTAGCTTAACGGACTTTGTAAATGTTGAAGAAATAAGCGAAAACATTATTGATATTAATTCAAAATCAGCAAACGCTATTGAGATTTATTTCTCTTCTTCTTGCAAAAGAATAAATAATAATAAGATTAACTTAAAAAAGAAAAGCAGTAGTAAAAAGCAAAAAACAATTTGCAAAAACGGTATTCTTATAGATAGCGATGTTTGCAATATTAAAGATATTTATAAAAATACAATTTGTGATTGCAAAAAAGTCGGAATATACATTTACAATGCAAAAAGCAAGGCAAAAATTAATAAAAACACCTTGAAATATTGCATAAAAGGAATAAAATACTCAAAAGCAAAATCAACTAAAAGCAATAAATTCAAGGCAATTGACAAGAATTTTAGAATAATTAAAGCCAAATAATTAAAGTAAACACAAAAAACCGCTTTAAGTTTAGCGGTTTTTTGTTCACTTGCAACAATTTTATAAAAAAATGCAAAAAATGTTGCATAATTATTCGTTTTATGCTATAATATATGCAAATAATATGCATAAAATTCATAAAGAGGATTGTTTTATGAAAAAAATATTCATTGACGGAAGCGCAGGAACTACTGGGCTTCGTATTTTTGACAGGCTCGAAAAAAGAAAAAATATTGAACTTATTACTTTATCTGAAGAAAAGAGAAAAGACCCTGCTGCTCGAAAAGAAGCGTTAAATCAAGCAGATGTTGCTTTTTTGTGTTTGCCTGATGATGCTGCAAGACAAGCGGTTAGTATGATAGAAAATGATAATACAGTAGTTATTGATACTTCGACTGCTCATAGAACAAATGATGATTTTGCGTATGGTTTTCCTGAATTATCGGCGTTACACGAGCAAAAAATCATTAATTCAAAAAGAATTGCTGTTCCAGGTTGCCACGCAAGCGGTTTTATTGCACTAATTTACCCATTAATTGAAGCTAATATTTTGAATAAAGATGCTTTGCTTTCTTGCTTTTCGCTTACAGGCTATTCAGGCGGCGGTAAAAAGATGATTGCTGAATATGAATCGGCTGACAAAAGTGAGTTGCTTTTTGCACCAAGACAATACGGTATTTCACAGCAACACAAGCATTTAAAGGAAATGAAAGCTATAACAGGTATTGAAAATGCCCCTGTTTTCTCCCCTGTTGTTGATGATTTTTACAGCGGTATGCAAGTTAGCGTTCCTTTGTTTAAAAAGCAATTAAATGATAATAAAACTATTGATGATATTAAAAAAGTTTATAAACAAAAATATAATGGTCCTGTTGTAAACTATTGTGAAACAATTGATGAGGGAGGTTTGATTTCTACCGCTACTCTATCAAGCAAAGACAGTATGAAAATCAGTGTTTGCGGCAATGATGAGAGAATTGTTTTGGTTGCGGTTTATGATAATCTCGGCAAAGGTGCTTCGGGTGCTGCGGTTGAGTGCTTAAACCTTGTAACTGGTGAAGATAAAACATTAGGACTTGATTTATAAATTGAAAGGATAAAAATATGATACAAGTAAACGGTGGAATTTGTGCCGCAAAGGGTTTTAAAGCAAGCGGTATTCACTGCGGAATTCGCAAAAACAAAACTAAAAGAGATTTATCACTTATATATAGCGAGTCGCCTTGTACTGCTGCGGCGGTATATACAACTAACCTTGTAAAAGGCGCTCCTTTAATAGTTAATAAAAAGCATTTGCAAAACGGCAAAGCGCAAGCAATTATTTGCAACAGCGGTAATGCTAACACTTGCAATGCTAACGGTATCGAGGTAGCAGAACAAACTGCTGATTATTTAGCACAAGCACTTAATATTGATGCTGATGATGTTATTGTTTCATCAACAGGTGTTATCGGTTTACCTTTAGATGTTGAGCCGATTAAAAACGGTATTCCAAAGTTGATTAAAGAACTTGGCGATAATTCTAAATTAGCTGCCGAGGGTATTATGACTACAGATACCAAAGTTAAAGAAATTGCAATTGAATTTGAAATTGACGGCAAAAAATGCAGAATCGGCGGTATTGCAAAAGGTAGCGGTATGATTCATCCTAATATGGCTACTATGCTTGTATTTATAACTACCGATTGCAAAATCAGCAGTGAGATGTTGCAAAAGGCTTTATCAACCGATATTAAAGAAACTTTTAATATGATTAGTGTTGACGGCGATACTTCTACTAACGATATGGTAACTGTACTTGCTAACGGCGAAGCTGATAATAAAGAAATTACCGCTGACGATGATAATTTCAAAATCTTTATGAAAGCACTTAATACAGTTAATGTATATTTATGCAGAAGAATTGTTGCTGACGGCGAGGGCGCTACAAAATTACTTGAATGTAAAGTAAGCGGTGCAAAAGAGCTTGAAACCGCTAAAAAATGCGCTAAAAGCGTTGTTTGTTCGGCACTTACAAAAGCGGCTATGTTTGGCTCTGACGCTAACTGGGGTCGAGTTTTGTGCGCTATTGGTTATTCAGGCGCAAAGGTTGATGTTGATAAAATTGATGTTAAATTCAAATCTGCAAAAGGCGAAATTTTAGTTTGCGAAAATGGTTCGGGAGTTGACTTTTCCGAGGAAAAAGCAAAAGAGATTTTGCTTGAAGATGAAATTGAAATTCTTGTTAATTTAAACTCGGGCGATTATTGTTCAGTTGCTTGGGGTTGCGATTTAACCTATGATTATGTTAAAATAAATGGAGATTACAGAACTTAAAACTACAGAAAAGAGAGAGAAAAATGGATATTACTAATGCACAAAGAGCAAAAGTTTTAGTACAAGCTTTACCTTATATTCAAGAGTATACAGGAAAAGTTGTTGTTATTAAATACGGCGGTAACGCTATGATTAATGATAAATTAAAAGACTCTGTTATGAGAGATATTGTTTTGCTCTCTCTTATCGGGGTTAAGGTTGTTTTGGTACACGGCGGCGGTCCTGAAATTACCGAAATGCTTAATAAAATAGGTAAAGAAAGCGAGTTTGTTGATGGTCTTAGAGTTACCGATAAAGAAACAATTGACGTTGTTCAAATGGTACTTGCAGGTAAGGTTAACAAAGGGCTTGTAAATTTAATTGAAATTAAAGGCGGTAGTGCAATCGGTCTTTCCGGCGTTGACGGCCATATGATTGAAGCCAAAACAAAGCATGAAAAATTAGGCTATGTCGGCGAAATTGAAAAGGTTAATGTTAAACCTATTGTTGATGTTATTGATAAAGGTTATATTCCTGTTGTTTCAACAGTTGGTTGCGATGATGACGGAAATGTTTACAACATTAATGCTGACACCGCTGCTGCAAAAATTGCAGGTGAATTAGGCGCTGAAAGCTTAATTTCTATGACTGATATTGCAGGTATTTTGCGAGATAAAGATGATGTTTCTACACTTATTCCTGTTATTAAGGTAAGTGAAATTCCAAGTCTTATTGAAAGTGGAATTATCAGCGGTGGTATGATACCGAAGGTTGAGTGTTGCATTGAGGCAATTAATTTAGGCGTTAAGCATGTATTTATTATTGACGGTACAATTTCACATGCAATTTTGGTTGAAATGCTTACAAACGAAGGTATCGGCACTATGTTTGTTAATGATTAAGGAGATTTATTATGGATATACAATCTACCGATAAACAGTATATTGCGAATACTTATGCTCGTTTTCCGATTAATATTGTAAGCGGTAAAGGCTCTGTTGTAACGGACGAAAACGGTAAAGAATATATTGACCTTGCAACAGGTATTGCTGTTAACACCTTCGGTGTTGCTGATGATGAGTGGATTAAAGCGGTTGAAAAACAGCTTGAAACAGTTCAGCATACTTCTAACCTGTACTACTCTGCTCCTTGTGCTACGCTTGCAGAAATTCTTTGCAAAAAGACAGGTATGAAGAAAGTATTTTTCTCAAACTCCGGTGCTGAAGCAAATGAATGTGCAATTAAAGCTGCAAGAAAATATGCGCAGGATAAAAAGGGCGAAAAATTCAGCACTATTGTTACGCTTAAAAACAGTTTTCACGGAAGAACGCTGACAACACTTGCCGCAACAGGACAAGAAGTTTTTCATAAAGATTTTACTCCCCTTACTCCTGGCTTTGTTTATGCAACTGCTAATGCAATTGAAGAAATTGAAGCGATTATTGCTACTTACAACTGTGCGGCAATTATGATTGAAGTTGTTCAAGGCGAAGGCGGTGTAAATCCGCTTGATAAAGAATTTGTTAAAGACATTGCTGATATTGCGAAAAGACACGATATTTTGCTTATTTGCGATGAGGTGCAAATCGGCAACGGCAGAAGTGGTAAGCTTTATGGCTATATGAATTATGATATTATGCCTGATATTGTTACTACTGCAAAAGGACTTGGTGGCGGACTTCCGCTTGGTGCAACTTTGCTTGGCGAAAAAGTTAAAGATGTGTTTACACCGGGTTCTCACGGCTCAACTTTTGGCGGCAACCCTGTGGCTTGCGCCGGTGCAATAAGTATAATTAATCGTTTAAATGATGAATTGTTAAAAGGAGTAAATGAGCGCTCCGAATATATAAAGACACAACTTGAAAATGCTGACGGCATAAAAAGTATAAGCGGTATGGGGCTTATGCTTGGAATTGAAACAGAAAAAGACGCTTCAAAGGTTATTAGCGAGTGTATTGATAACGGAGTTTTGGTTATTAAAGCGAAAGAAAAAGTCAGACTTTTGCCAGCCCTTAATATTCCTATGCCTCAGCTTGAAAAAGCGATTGAAGTTTTGAAAAACGCTTGCAAATAAGGAGATTTTTATTATGAATTTAAAAGGCAGAGATTTTTTGAAAATACTTGATTTTTCTTCTGAGGAAATTGAATATTTAATCGACCTTGCGGCAGAGTTAAAGGCTAAAAAGAAAAACGGTGTACCTCACAAAATGTGTGAAGGCAAAAATGTTGCTTTGATTTTTGAAAAAACATCTACTCGTACCCGTTGTTCTTTTGAGGTGGCTGCAAGAGATCTTGGAATGGGCGTTACTTACCTTGACCCATCAGGCTCGCAAATCGGCAAAAAAGAAAGCATTGCTGATACAGCGAGAGTGCTTTGTGGTATGTTTGATGGTATTGAATACAGAGGCTTTGAGCAAGAAAAGGTTGAAGAATTAGCAAAATACTCCTGCGTTCCTGTGTTTAACGGTTTAACAAACGAGTCGCACCCAACACAAATTTTGGCTGATTTTCTTACAATTAAAGAGCAATTTGGTCATTTAAAAGGTATTAACTTTGTTTATATGGGTGATGCAAGATACAATATGGGCAACTCGCTTATGGTTGGTTGTGCAAAAATGGGATTGAATTTTACCGCTTGTGCTCCAGAAAAATACTTCCCTGATAAAGAATTGATTGAAGAATGTAAAAAAATTGCTAAGAAAAGCGGTGCTACTTTAAAATTTGAAACCGACCCTATGGCTGCTACAAAAAATGCTGATGTTATTTACACAGATGTTTGGGTTTCAATGGGCGAGCCGATTGAAGTATGGAAAGAAAGAATTGATGATTTAGCACCTTATGAAGTAAACTCTCAATTAATGAAAAATGCTTCCGACAATGCAGTATTTATGCACTGCTTGCCTGCTTATCACGACTTTAAAACCGAAGTCGGTAAAGAAATGGGCGAAAAATTCGGCAGAAAATCTATGGAAGTTACCGATGAAGTTTTTGAATCAGAACAATCGGTTGTATTCAAAGAGGCTGAAAACAGAATGCACACCATCAAAGCAGTTATGGCGGCTATGATGTAAAAATAAGTTAAATGAGCGGTTTATTTCCGCTCATTTTTGTTATTAATCAATAAACATTAAAAACTTTAGCACTTTTGCTTGACAGAGTGGTAAAGTTATGCTATAATTTATTACATTAACGAGATAAAGTGATGAATTGAGGTATTTATTATGAATAATTGGCATAATCAAAGTACAGATGAACTTGTTAAGGCTTTGCTCTCTTTGAAAACACAAGAAGAATGTTATGCATTTTTGGAAGATGTTTGCACAATTAAAGAGTTTTTAGATATTGCACAGCGTCTTTCAGTTGCAAAAATGCTTGATAAGGGCGAGAGCTATTCTGCTATCAGCGCTCAGACAGGTGCAAGTACTGCTACTATCAGCCGTGTAAGCAAGGCATATGAATACGGTTCAGGCGGCTACAAAACTGTTATTTCGAGATGCGAGGAGAAATAATTAATGATTGATGAAAAGCTTTTAAAAAGTGAAGAAAAAGCGGTTTTTGCTTTGCGTTCACTTTATAAAAAATATGGTTATTTACCTTATAAAATGAGTAAATTTGAAGAATATGAGCTTTATATTCGCAATAAGGATTTTTTGGTAAGTGACCGCATTATAACTTTTAATGATACAAACGGCAAGCTTATGGCGCTTAAGCCTGA
>CACZIY010000012.1 GCA_902781345.1 Oscillospiraceae bacterium
CAAGTTTTTTACATCAACGCAAGTGTAAAATGCTCTGAAATATTCGGTAGCACCTGGAAAATTTGAACAATCGCCTATTCTTTTACCATTAAGATAAGAAACGATAGAGTTTACTTTATCGCCCAATGCGCCTATAAAGCAGTAAGCATAATCTATTTCTTCATTATTAATAGAAAATTCTTTTCTGACATATCCGACCTTGCCGAAATTGTACCAGATTTTAAACCAGTCGCCCTGCCATTCGCCTGCTTTGAAAACACCTGTAACAAAATATGATGATTTTTCGGCTTTTTCGTCATTTTCGTTCCAAACATTAACAGTAAAATGGTATTTACTATATGGTTTTAAAATGCCCTTTAAATCAGCAGTAATGCCAAATTGTTTATCGGACAAAACCTTATTTGAATTATAGATAATTTCTTCTTTTTCATTATAAATTTTTAACTGATAAGCGGTTTGATACGTACCGTTTTCATCAGAACTTAACACCCATGAGAACGAAGGAGAAACTCTATCAACACCCAATGCTTCTATTTTATTTTCGCATTTCAGCGATTTAATAGAAAAACTCATGATTTACTCCTTTTTTTATTCTATTTAAAAAATCTCTTTTTGTTTTGTTTTAATTCGGTAAAATTAACTTTTATCGGCGCTGCCCCTTCCTCACCGTCAATTTTTACCTTTAAATCGCCAGTTAAAACATTAACTTCAACCACTTCGCCTTCGCCTGAAGCGGTTTTAACCTTCGCACCAACGCTTGGCAAACTTTTTCTTAATTCCTCATAAACATCGCTCTCGTATTTTAAGCAACACATAAGTCTGCCGCATGAGCCTGAAATTTTAAGAGGGTTTGGCGATAAATTTTGCTCTTTTGCCATTTTAATTGAAACAGGTTGAAACTCATCTAAAAATCTTGAACAGCAAAACGGTTGTCCGCAGATTCCAACGCCGCCGAGCATTTTTGCTTCATCACGAACGCCGATTTGACGAAGTTCAATTCTTGAATGAAATTCTGCCGCTAAATCTTTAACTAATTCTCTGAAATCAACTCTGCCGTCAGCAGTGAAAAAGAAAATAATTTTGCTGTTATCAAAAGTATATTCTACCCTTGTGAGTTTCATTTCAAGACCGTGATTTTCAATCTTTTTAGTACAAATTTCAAACGCTTTTTCTTCTTTTTTGAAATTTTCTTCCTGTTTGATAAGGTCATTTTTTGTAGCAATTCTTATAATATCTTTAAGAGGTTGAACAATTTCCTCTTCTTCAACCATTTTATTTGCAATAGCAACCTTTGCACATTCAAGTCCCCTTGCGGTTTCCACAATAACAAATTGACCGACTTGTGCTGTTTTGCCGTTTGCTCCAAAATAATATACTTTGGCGGATTCTCTGAATTTTACGCCGATAATCTCAACCATATTCTACCTCCCAAGTGTTTTTTTCAGTTTTATGCAAGTTCTTGCGACAATAATCTTTACCGCTTTATTTTGCATTATATCTTTTTTAGCGTCTATTAAAATATCAATAGCGTTTAATATTCTGTTTAATGTTAATGTTTCTAAAAGTTCAGTATCTTCTTCAAAATCTTTTCCGTTAACTTTTAATCTGTAAAGCAAGCGAAGCGAGATAATAAGCTCATCAAAAACTCTTAAAAGCTCGCCCTTTTCACTCGAATACCCTTGAAGCAAGCTTAATAATTCATATTCGCTTTGTTTGCTTGCAGTCCTAATAATATTTAATATTTCTTCACTTATACTTTCAGTTTCTTTTTCATCGCAAATAAAAACTGTCGCTCTTGAAATTACAGTATCAAGCAAATTAGTTTTTTCTTTGCAATTTATAATGAATATAACACTTTTTGGTGGCTCCTCTAAAACCTTTAAAAGTGCATTTTGCGAAACCGCAGAAATATTTTCCGCATCGTTGAAAATATAAACCTTTGCATTCGCCTCATTCGGCAAAACAAACGAGTCAGATTTTATATTCCTTACAAAACCAACCTTGTAAAGTTTACTTGCACCCTCAGGCTCAAGATTAATTATATCGGGATGAACGCCCTTTTGCGCTTTTAAGCAATGCTTGCAAACACCACAAGGCTTATTTTCACCCTCGCAAACCGCAACTTTTGCAAAGAATTCCGAAAATTCTTTTGCGCGTTCTCCCTCAAAAACTACAGCATGAGGCAATGAATTTTTTGCACTTAAAATCTTAATTCTTTCAAATAAATCCATTTTCTGCCTCCTTAAAAATTAATATACCATATCTTTTGCGTATTCGATATCGTTTAAAATAGCTCGTTTTAATTCTTCAACGTCAGCGAATTTTCGCTCAGGGCGAATAAAAAACCTCGGCGAAACTTCGATATTTTGCCCGTAAAGGTCGCCTGAAAATCCAAAAATATTAGTTTCGGAAGAAACCTCTTCACCGCCGACTGTCGGCTTTACACCTATATTTGTAATGCCTTTATAGGTTTTGTTTTCGATTGTAATATTCGAAGCGTAAACACCAAATTTCGGAACGATAAAATTATTAGGAAAAATCTGATTTATCGTAGGAACACCTAATTCTCTGCCGAGCATTTTGCCTTCCTTAACTTCAAAATCATAACTGAATTCATGGCCTAATAATTCTTTGGCTTTTGCCATTTCGCCTTGCTCAATCAACGCTCTTATACGAGTTGATGAAACAGGCTCGCCCTCTAATAAAACAGGTGGAATTACGCTAATTTCAATATCAAACTTTTTACAAAGCTCTTTTAGCAATTGCGGATTGCCCTTTGCACCAAGGCCAAATCTGAAGTTAAATCCACAAGTGATTTTTTTAACACCTAATTTTTCCTTTAAAAGTGCGACAAATTCAGGCGGTGTCATATCTTTAAACTGCAAAAAATCAAGGCTAAAACAATATTTTACGCCTAAATTTTCAAGCAATTTAAACTTAACGCTTTTCGGTGCAATAGAAGCAACCTTGTTTCCACCGATAACGCCGCCAGGCGACTGATTAAATGTAAAAACTGCGGGAACATAATCGCTGTTTACCGCTTCTTCAATTACCGCTTTGTGTGCTAAATGCACCCCGTCAAAAGTGCCGAGCGCAATAGAAGTATTCAGTTTTTCTTCAAAATTCTCAATACTATTAATTATTTTCATAAGTATTACTCACTTAAAAGTTAGCCACCCTTCCGTCATCTTCGATGACACCTTCCCTCAAAGGGACGGCTCAAAAAGTTTCTGCAAACCAAGGTGCCCCTTTCAGGGGAACTGTCGCCGAATGGCGACTAAAGGGTGTTTATAATTCTCTTTACTTCTCTATCAATGGTTTCACAAACACCATTAAAATTATTGTTAATCTCATAATTATCAAAACGCAAAACATAAATGCCAAGCGAATTAAAATATTCTGTTCTTAACATATCTTTTTCTTCTTGTTTTTTAGCGAATGACCAAAACCATCTAACTCAACAACAAGTTTTATTTTATCACAATAAAAATCAGCAACATAACTACCAATAACTTGTTGTCTTCTGAACTTAATATCGTAATTACTTAAAAAATCGTACCAAAGATGTTTTTCTTCTTTTGTTTGATTTTTTCTAAGTGTTCTTGCAATATTAATTAATTTTTTGTTTTTTGGTAATCTTTTCATATCAAATCCAACTTAAAAAACACATTTTGGTTTTAGGGAGTCATTTTTAATTTCGCCCAGCCCCAAAAATTCTTCGCCGAAATAAACTCTATAAAAACAAGCGTTTTCGGCAATTTTTAATCTTTTTAAATCAAGTTCATTACCATTTTTAAACCTTTTTGATTGGTTTTGTGTAACAAAAACCGCAGGAAAACTCATTACCGCTTTATCAGCAGGAATAACCGTTTTTTCAATGTCGCTATCTAAAAATTCGCTCAAAGTTATACAATTATCAATTGAAAAACCGCTGCCATAAGTTCTTTGCAATTTGCTCATAAAAGCACCGCATTTTAACTTCATACCAACATCATCAATTAATGTACGAATATATGTACCCTTTGAGCAAACAACCTCAATTTCAGCGGTATCAACACCGTCAAAATTTAAAAGCTTTATTGAAAAAATTGTAGTTTTTCTCGGTTTTCGTTCAACTTCGACACCTTTTCTCGCCAATTTGTAAAGTTTAACACCGTCTTTTGAAAGTGCCGAATACATTGGCGGAATTTGAGTGATTTCGCCCTCAAAATCCTTTAAAGCCTTGTTTATTTCATCTTCTGTAATGTTTACAGGCTGGTCGGTTAAAATCTCACCTTCGCAATCAAGCGTGTCGGTAGTAAGACCGAAAACAATTTCGGCTTTATAGGTCTTTTTGTTGTCATCAATCAAATCAATAAGCCTTGTAGCCCTGCCAATCATAACAGGCAAAACACCTGTTGCAATCGGGTCGAGAGTGCCTGCATGACCACAACGCTTTTCGCCTGTTTTGTGTTTTATGGCACCGGTTACTTTAAACGAGGTCATACCACACGGCTTATTAATTAAAACAAAACCGTTCATTATTTTATTCCTAATTCTTCAAACATATTTTGCGCGGCTTTACTTAAAAGTTCAAGTGCTTTTTCTTTGTTTTCTTTAATTTCACAGCCTGCCGCTCTTTCGTGGCCACCGCCGCCGAATTTTGCGCAAAAATCCAATGCCGAAACCGGAGCATTTGAACGAGCAGAAATTTTACAAATATTCGTATCGTCACGCTCACGAATTGTAATGCCTAAAATCACGCCCTCAATTGTTCTTGGAAGCCCTGTAATTCCATCAAGTTCAGAATCACAAGCACCCGATTTAATTCTTGATTCTTTGGTAATAGTCATAATTGCGACTTTACCTCCGCAATAATACTTAATTGAATTAATCGCATCTTTTTCAACCTGCAAACGCGAAACTGATTTTGTATCAAACATAATGCGGTTAATTTCTGAATAATCTATGCCCATATCCATCAAATCAGCCACAATTCTATGAGTTTTTGCAGTTGTATTTGAATACTTAAAGCAGCCTGTATCAGTTGAAATACCTGTATAAAGTGCTGCTGCTTGAAGTAAATCAACGCCGCCTAAAAGTTTGCAAAGCTCATAAACAATCTCGCAAGCCGCTGCGCTTTTTGCATCAACAAAAGTCTTTTTTGCATAATTTGTATTTGTTCCGTGGTGGTCAATACAAAGGTCAACATTCGGATATTTATCCGCAATGCTGCCTAAAAGTCTTTTATCGGCAACATCAACAGCAACGACAAAGTCAGGCTCAAAATCCGAAAAGGTAAAGTTTTTAGTAATAAAACCGTACTGTTTGCCGATTTTATCAGCACATTCAACTCTGACATTTTTATTAAGCTTTTGCAACGCTTTGCAAAGAGCATGGCCACTACCGATTGTATCGCCATCAGGAAAATGATGCAATAAAATTACAACATTATCAACGCTTTTTAAAATTTTTGCACATTCTTCCAAACTAATCTTCATTTGAATTTTCCTTTTTATATTCAAAATCTTCTATAATTCTTGCAATATGGGCGCCTGTTGCGATTGAATTGTCAGCAATAAAGGTTAAAGCGGGAATTTTTCTAAGTTTTATTGCTCTGTTTAATTCCCTTTTAATATAACCCTCTGCCGATTTTAATCCTTTAACCGATTCAGCGGTTTTTTCTTCGCCCTCAATTGCACTGACAAAAACTTTTGCATAAGATAAATCGCCCGAAACCTCAACCCTTAC
The DNA here is from genome assembly GCA_902781345.1 of Oscillospiraceae bacterium. GTDB lineage: Bacteria > Bacillota > Clostridia > Oscillospirales > Acutalibacteraceae > RUG11462. The sequence goes on from CACZIY010000012.1 coordinate 5,731, forward strand.
AATTGATAATAAACTTGAAATACGAGGGTCTTTTAATTCTCTGATAATATCGGAAAGATTTCTCTTAATGTCCTCTTCAATTCTGTCAATTCTGTGAGAACCCATATATTTTCTCCTTAAAATTAATCTCTGTATTCTTCGATAACGAATGCTTCAAAAATATCGCCCTCTTTAATATCGGCAAATTTTTCTAAGCCTATACCGCATTCAAAGTTGGTAGCGACCTCTTTAACATCGTCTTTAAATCTTCTCAATGAATCAATTTCATCTTCAGCTAAAACGATACCGTCACGAACTACACGAATTTGCGAGTTTCTGGTTACTTTTCCTTCGAGTACATAGCAACCTGCAACTGTACCAACAGAAGAAATTTTGTAAACCTCACGCACTTCGGCACGACCGAGTTGAACTTCTCTGAATTTTGGTGCAAGCATACCTTTTATAGCCGATTCGATTTCTTCAATACAGTCATAAATAATTCTATACATACGCATATCAACGCCGTCTTTTTCAGCCAAGCTTTTAGCAACAGGGTCAGGACGAACATTGAAGCCTACGATAATTGCGTTTGAAGCACCTGCAAGCATAACATCACTTTCAGAAACTGCACCAACGCCACCGTGAATAACTCTGACTCTGACTTCTTCATTAGAAAGCTTTTCGAGTGATTGACGAACAGCTTCAACCGAGCCTTGAACATCGGCTTTAACGATAATGTTAAGGTCTTTCATTTCACCTTGTTGTAACTGGTCGAAAAGGTTATCAAGAGTAACCTTCTGATAACGGTTAAACTCTTCTTCTTTAGATTGTGATTTTCTTTGTTCAACAAGCTCTCTTGCAAGTCTTTCATCAGAAACAGCATCAAAATTATCACCCGCTGACGGAACATCATCAAGACCTGTAATCTCAACAGGAACGCTCGGACCTGCGGTTTTAATTCTTTCGCCTTTATCATTAATCATTGTTCTGACTCTACCAACAGTTTTACCTGCTACGATAATGTCGCCAGCATTTAATGTACCATTTTGTACAAGAATTGTTGCAACAGGACCTCTGCCCTTATCAAGTCTTGCCTCGATAACAGCACCTTTTGCCATTCTGTCAGGATTTGCTTTTAATTCAAGCATTTCAGCAACTAACAAAACATTAGACAGCAATTCTTCAATACCCATACCTGTTTTTGCTGAAACAGGTACAGTAATAATGTTACCGCCCCATGCTTCAGGAACTAACTCATATTCGGTAAGTTGTTGCATAATCTGGTCGGTTGTAACACCAGGTTTATCCATTTTGTTAATAGCAACAATTATTTCAACACCTGCTGCTTTTGCGTGGTTAATAGCCTCAACTGTCTGCGGCATAATACCGTCATCAGCGGCAACAACCAAAATTGCAATATCTGTAACATTAGCACCACGCTGACGCATTGCTGTAAATGCAGCATGACCAGGGGTGTCAAGGAATGTGATATTTTTACCGTCAACTTCTACTTGGTAAGCACCGATATGTTGGGTAATACCGCCTGCCTCGGTTGAAGTTACCGAAGTAGAACGAATTTTATCAAGAATAGAGGTTTTACCGTGGTCAACGTGTCCCATAACAACTACAACAGGATCACGAGGCTTCAAATCTTCCTCTTTATCTTCTTGAACATCCATAATTTGCTCTTCGATTGTTACAACAACTTCTTTAGTAACCTTTGCGCCCATTTCGGTTGCAACGATTTCAGCTGTATCATAATCAATAACATCGCTGACGCTTGCCATTGTGCCGAGTATCATTAATTGCTTAACAACTTCGGCAGCAGTCTTTTTAAGACGAGAAGCGAGTTCGCCGACAGTGATTTCATCGCCAACTGTAATTTCGATAGGCTTAGCCTTGATTTTTTCAAGTTGAATTTTGCGAAGTCTGTCAGCTTCGGTTTCTCTTTTATTGCTCTTATGGCCTTTGCGATACTGTTGCGATTTTTGATGGATTTTTTGCTTTTTCTGATAGTTGTCGCCACCGTATCTATGAGCCGATGAGATGTTATCATATTTTTCGTTGTATTTTTCAGCGTCAAAATCCGAAGAACGAGTATCGATTTTATAACTTTCAACTGTATGAATTTCGATATTGTCGTTATCGCCTTTATCACGAATTCTACCTTCGCTTCTTGGTTTTGCAGGCGCTTTCTTTTTATCTTTTTTAACAGTTGATTTTTCTTTTGCTTCTTTTGTTTCTTTTACTTCTTCAACTTTTGGTTTTTCTTCTTTTGCTTTTGGCTTTTTCTCTACAGGTTTTTCTTCAATCTTTTCAGCTTCAGCTTTTTTAGCAGTCTTTTTAGGCTTTTCTTCTGCTGGCTTTTCTTCTTTTTCGCCTTTTGCAGCAGCAGCCATAGCCTTTAACTGTTCAGCCAAAAGCTCTTGCTCTTTGAGTCTTTTTTCTTTTTTAGCCTTTTTCTCGGCTTCTCTTTGCTTTTGAGCCTGCTCGCCCATAGCAAAATATTCATCAAAAGATTTAACCTGATTTTTGAGTGTTATATAGTCAAAAACAAAGTTAAGCTCATTTTCTTCAAGAGCAGTTGTGTTTTTAATTGCTCTTTCAGGAAATTTATCTTTTAAAATTTCAAGTAATTGTTTGGTATCGAAGTTAAAATCTTTTGCAACTTCGTTTACCTTGTACTTAACTAACATACATTCATCATCCTTTATCGAAAATAAGGTATCTATGTGAAATCGGCAAAGCCGATACGATTTTTATATAAGAGTTTTTAGTTTTTTTGCAAAGCCTGCATCATTCACCGAAACAACGCCTGTTTTTGTGCCAACTGCGTTTGAAATTTCAAAAATTGAAAACTCGGTTGTAATTACTGCAATATTAGTTTCCTCTGCCGCAAAAACTAAACCTCTTTTAGTTTTTTCAGACAAGTCTGACGCTAAGAATACAGCGTGTGAATTGCCCGAATGAATAGCATCAAGCGATTTATCGAAACCGAGTGAAACTCGGTTTGCTTTTCTTGCCATTCCCAAAAGTGATAAAAATTTATTCTGCATTTTCAAGTTCCTTTATCAAAGAATCGTAAACCTCATTCGGAATTTCGCCAGAAAACGCTTTATTTAACTTTCTGCCCTTTTTCAAGGCTTCAAAGCAATCAATGTTTTTACAAACATAAGCGCCTCTGCCTGCGGCTTTTCCGCTTTCGTCAAGAAAAATCTCATTTTCTTTATTTTTTACAATTCTTACAAGCTCTTTTTTTGGTTTCATTTCACCGCAACCTAAGCAAAGTCGCATAGGTATTTTTTTTGGCTTTTTCATAATTATTCACCATAATATCCGCTTTCAGGGCGAATATCAATTTTCCAATTAGTAAGCTTTGCAGCAAGACGAGCGTTTTGACCTTTGTTGCCGATAGCAAGCGACAACTGATGGTCTGGAACTGATGCCTGACAAGATCTTGCGTTTTCATCAATAATTTCAACTGAAACTACTTTTGCAGGAGAAAGTGCTTCTGAAACAAAAGCAGTAATATCATCTGAATATTTAACAATATCAATTTTCTCGCCGCCGAGCTCTTCAACGATTGTTGAAACTCTTTGACCTTTTGGTCCTATACAAGCACCGATTGGGTCAACATCTTCATCTTTAGAATAAACCGCAATTTTTGTTCTTGCGCCTGCTTCACGAGAAACCGCTTTAATCTCAACAGTACCGTCAAAAATTTCAGGAACTTCTTTTTCAAAAAGTCTTTTTACAAAGCCTGGGTGAGTTCTTGAAATCATAATCTTAGGACCTTTTTCAGTATCTCTAACATCAACGATAAAGATTTTGATTATTTGACCTTCTTTTAAAACTTCACCAGGGATTTGCTCGCCCTTAGGTAAAATTGCTTCTGATTTACCGATTTGCAATGTTGCATTACCAGTTTCTGGGTCAACAGAGGTTACTGTTGCTGATTCAATTTCACTATTTTTAGAAGAGAACTCTTGTAAAACCATACCGTGTTCTGCTTCTCTGATACCCTGACGAATAACATGTTTTGCAGTCTGAGCAACAATTCTGCCAAAATCTTTGGTGTTAAGCTTAATGTTAACAACACCGTCAACCTTTGCTCTTTTAGAGTGCTTTAAAGCATCTTCTAACAAAATTTGCTCTGTAGCGTGTTCAGGGTCGATTTCTTCAACAACCTGTTTTGTTACATAAACATCAATTTTCTCTTTTTCGCAATCAATGTCGCAATGAACAATATCAAGTCCGTCATAATCTCTTCTTTTAGCAACTACAATTGCATTTGCAATTTTTTCTGCTAAAAACTCTGCTGGAATTCCTTTTTCCTTTTCCATTAATCTAAGTGCTTCAAAAAAATCTTTGTTTTTCATGGTTTACCACCTTTTATTAAAATATTTTTTATTTTTGTATTTAAAAATCAAAATCATCTAAAATGATTTTTGAATAATCGCCTTTTTCTAAAACTACTTCTTGTTCGTTACATTTTATGATTACATTTCCTTTTTCATAATCAACTAAAATGCCGCCGATTTCTTTTTGAGAGTTTATGGCTTTATAAAGCTTTGCTTTAACTTTTTCGCCTTTAAACCTGTCAAAATGAGATTGCTTTGAAAGCTCTCTGCCAAGACCTGGCGAAGAAACCTCTAAAAAATAAGCCTCTTTAATAATATCAGCATCATCAAGCGGTTCATCAATTGCACGAGAAAGGTTTTCGCAGTCATCAATTGTAATGCCTTCAGCCTTATCAATAAAAATGCGAAGAAAGTAAGATGCACCCTCTTTAAGATACTTAATATCCCAGATTTCAAGGCCTAATTCTTTTGCGAACGGTTCTACTATTTCAAAAACTTTTGAAACAGTACCGCCTTTAAACTCAGCCAAACAATCAACTCCCTTATGTTTGTTGTAATAAAACTGAAAGAGCGGGTTTTTATTACCCACTCTTCCTTTACTACAAATTTTCACTTTCTGTCAAGTATTTTAACATATATTTATATAAAAATCAAGTATTTTTTTACAATTAAATGCGATTTTTCGGTTTTAAAACTAAAAAATATGTAAAAATTGATAAAATTATCAGTTTTTTCAAAAAAAAGGTTTACTAATTTAAACTTTTTTGTTATAATATTTTTAAGTCTGCGAATATATGGATTTAATGCAGATTATAAAATTTGTTTATAAAAATATTGGGAGGTATTTTTCAATGGCTGAAAAGTATTGCTATCTCTTCTCGGAAGGTAATGCCGACATGAGAGAACTTCTCGGTGGTAAAGGTGCTAACCTCGCTGAGATGACAAACATTGGTCTTCCTGTTCCTCAGGGATTCACAATCACAACTGAGGCTTGTACTCAATATTATGAAGACGGTCGTCAAATCAATGACGGTATCATGGCTGAAATCAATGAGTACATCGGTAAAATGGAAGAAATCACTGGTAAAAAATTCGGTGATAAAGAAAATCCACTTTTGGTTTCTGTTCGTTCAGGTGCTCGCGCTTCAATGCCTGGTATGATGGATACAATCCTCAACTTAGGTTTGAATGAAGATGTTGTTGAAGCAATCGCTGAAAAATCAGGTAATCCAAGATGGGCTTGGGACTGTTACAGAAGATTTATTCAAATGTATTCAGATGTTGTTATGGAAGTTGGTAAAAAATACTTCGAACAACTTATCGATGAAATGAAAGAGAAAAAAGGCGTTAAACAAGACGTTGATTTAACTGCTGAAGATTTAAAAGAACTCGCTTCACAATTCAAAGCTGAGTATAAATCAAAAATCGGTGAGGACTTCCCTGCTGATCCTAAAGAGCAGTTAATGGGCGCTGTTAAAGCTGTATTCCGTTCATGGGACAACCCTCGTGCAAACGTTTATCGTCGTGATAACGATATTCCTTATTCATGGGGTACTGCTGTTAACGTTCAGTCAATGGCTTTTGGTAACATGGGTGATGACTGCGGTACAGGTGTTGCATTTACTCGTGACCCTGCTACAGGCGCTAAAGGTCTTTTCGGTGAATTCTTAACAAACGCTCAAGGTGAAGACGTTGTTGCAGGTGTTCGTACACCAATGCACATTTCAGAAATGGAACAAAAATTCCCTGAAGCTTTTGCTGAATTCACAAAAGTTTGCCAAACTCTTGAAAACCACTACAGAGATATGCAGGATATGGAATTTACTGTTGAACACGGTAAGCTCTTTATGCTCCAGACTCGTAACGGTAAGAGAACTGCACAAGCAGCTTTACAAATCGCTTGCGACTTAGTTGACGAAGGTATGAGAACTGAAGAAGAAGCAGTTGCTATGATTGACCCTCGTAACCTTGATACACTTTTACACCCACAGTTTGATGCAGCAGCTTTGAAAGCAGCTACACCTGCTGGTAAAGGTTTAGGCGCTTCTCCTGGTGCTGCTTGCGGTAAAGTTGTATTTACTGCTGACGATGCAGTTGCTTGGAACGAAAAAGGCGAAAAAGTTGTTTTAGTTCGTCTTGAAACTTCACCTGAAGATATTACAGGTATGAAAGCTTCACAAGGTATTTTAACAGTTCGTGGCGGTATGACTTCACACGCTGCCGTTGTTGCTCGTGGTATGGGTACATGCTGTGTATCTGGTTGCGGCGACATCGCTATGGACGAAGAAAATAAAAAATTCACTCTCGCTGGTAAAGAATATCACGAGGGCGACTACATTTCTATTGACGGTTCAACAGGTAACATCTATGATGGTATCATTCCTACTGTTGATGCTACTATCGCTGGTACATTCGGTAGAATTATGGCTTGGGCTGACAAATATAGAAGACTTAAAGTAAGAACAAACGCTGATACTCCTGCTGACGCTAAGAAAGCAAGAGAACTCGGTGCTGAGGGTATCGGTCTTTGCCGTACAGAGCATATGTTCTTTGAAGAAGACAGAATTGCTGCTTTCAGAGAAATGATTTGTTCTGATACAGTTGAAGAAAGAGAAGCTGCTCTTGACAAAATCCTTCCTTATCAACAAGGCGACTTTGAGGCTCTTTATGAAGCACTCGAAGGTAACCCTGTTACTATTCGTTTCTTAGATCCTCCGCTTCACGAGTTTGTTCCTACTGAAGAAGACGATATTAAGAAATTGGCTGACGCACAAGGCAAGAGCGTTGAAGAAATCAAAACTTTGATTGATTCACTCCATGAGTTCAACCCAATGATGGGTCATCGTGGTTGCCGTCTTGCAGTAACATATCCTGAAATTGCTAAAATGCAAACTAAGGCTGTTATTCGTGCTGCTATCAATGTTCAAAAAGCACATGCTGATTGGAATGTTAAACCTGAAATTATGATTCCATTAGTATGCGATATTAAAGAATTAAAATATGTTAAAAAGGTAGTTGTTGAAACTGCTGATGCAGAAATCGCAGCTGCAGGTGCTAACCTCGATTACGAAGTAGGTACTATGATTGAAATTCCAAGAGCTGCTTTAACTGCTGACGAAATCGCTTCTGAAGCTGACTTCTTCTGCTTCGGTACTAACGATTTAACTCAGATGACATACGGTTTCTCACGTGATGACGCTGGTAAATTCCTCGACGCTTACTATGATGCTAAAATCTTTGAGAACGATCCGTTCGCAAAACTTGATCAAACAGGCGTTGGTAAATTAATGGAAACTGCTATTAAACTCGGTAAACCAGTTAACAGCAAACTCCATGTTGGTATCTGCGGCGAGCACGGTGGCGACCCATCATCTGTTGAGTTCTGCCATAAAATCGGTCTTGATTATGTATCATGCTCACCATTCAGAGTTCCAATAGCTCGTTTGGCAGCTGCTCAAGCAGCAATCGCAAGCAAATAATTTAATATTTGTGTAAAATTAAAAGGCTGTAAGAAATTCTTACAGCCTTTTTTATTTTGTTGTTTTAGAATTTATCATCTTCATAAGGGTCGTTTGCACCCTCATTTGAGTAAGTTGTTTGTTGAGTTGGGTTTTCAACGCTCTCAGCTATTGTATCAAGAGTAGCATATTTTTCAAATTCTAATTTAATTTTTTCAAATTTCACTTCTAAATCTCTCCTCTCAATATTTAGGCAGTATAAGCGGCTGCCCAAGTGTCAACATTTTCTTTTAATTCAGCATCAAGTGAATTATATCCGCTGTCAGTTGTTTTATAAGTATAAGCAACACTCGCTAATGAACGAGTTGAACTGCTTTCCGAATAATAGTAAGTATCGCCTATTTTAACATATCCACGACCTACAAAAACTCTTGCAATGTTATAATCCTTAATATTTGCAATTGAGCCGACAAATTGGTCCTCATTATCGCCCCAGAATTCTAAACTTGTATATTTAACATTAACTGCATTATTTGCTGTAACATCATCAATGTCAAGTTCATCGCCTACTAAATTTTGAGGACCGATTAATGTACCGAACTCAACTGTTTCATTTTCAGTATTAAGTGCATCAATCGCATCTTGGTCAAATGTTGTGTAAAAACGAATACCGTTAGGACTATTAAGTCTTATTGACGCACCGTCCTCTGTTGTTACAGGTACTAAATTAGATGCTACATAATCAGCAGTTTTGGTAAGTTCAAGAGAGTTTAAGTAAATACTACCTGCCGTTTCTGCGGTAACAGTCATTACTATTGTTGAAGTGTGAGCAATTGTAATACTGCCCATATCAAATTTTTTGTTTTTAGCCGCTGTTTTGGTAGTATTCATATCAATTAAATCTGCAACTTGAATTGAGTTAATAGTTACACTTAACTGTGCTCTTGAACTACCCTTAAATTCTCTGCCGTATAATGCCGTTGCATAAACGCCTGCTTCAACAGTATTTATTGATGTAAATGTTACAGAACTATCTTTAGGAGCATCGCTTGCAACATAACGAGTGCCATTATGATATGTATCATTACTATCAGGCCTAACATAAAAATCTCCGCCTGTTGTATCGTCGCTTAGTGCAAAGTTTGCAGCCTCCAAAGGCCAACTGTAAACAACATCATCTGCCGATACGCATACTGCTAATAGGCTAAACACCATTACTAAAGAAAGTGTAATTGCTAATAGTTTTTTCATAAAAATTCTCTCCGTTCTATTGTTTTTATTTTAAAGCATAAAATGCTTTTTTTACCAGTTATCTTCTTCAAATGGGTCTTTTTTCAATAGATAATAAGAAGCCCATCTGTCGACATCGGTTGAAAATGCTTGATACAATGCCTGTGCCACTTCGGAAGTATCGTTTTTAAGCATATAAGCTACATAGCCTAAAGAACGAGGTTTATTCATCGAATAATCAGCATAAACAACTGTTGTATTACTCTTATCATCAGTTATTTTTGCATAACCACGAGCAACAAAATATCTTGCAATATTACCGCTTGTCGGATTAGATGTAGTGCTTTCCTGAATATTTACAATTGAGCCTACAATTCCGCTGAAGCCGCTGCTTTCGGTATAATATTCATCTGCTAAATATTTTACATCTGCAAAAGTATTCTTTTCTAAGTCAAAGGTTAATTCCTTGCCGTTTACTAAATCATAAGGTGCTATAAGAGTACCTAACTGAACTGTGTAACCGTTTGAGCGTAAATAAGCAACTTTATCTTTATCAACCTCGGTATAAAAACGCAAGCCTGTTTTAGCGTTAAGTCTAATTGAAGCACCGCTGACAGTAGTCATATCAATGTTTAAGTCGATAGGCTCTGTTGTAGGCTCAGTCGGCTCTGTGCTTGATGGCTCAGTAGGTTCAGTAGGCTCTGTACTTGATGGTTCGGTAGGCTCTGTATTTGAATCAAACAATTCAGTACAAATCAAATTCAATCTGTAAAGGAATACTGTACCGCTACTTGTTGCATTAAATGTAATATCAAACTTTCCTGTTTGCGAAACAGTTACATCGTTAAACAGTGCAAATGATTTTGCTACAACAAATGTTGCGTTAGTATCAAGCTGTGTAGTTTTATCGCCAACTGATACATCAAATATCGCTCTACCTGATGGATTTGTTCGAGCCTCAAGGTTTACGCTGTATTTACCAGCAGGAATATCAGATATTGTTGTAAATGTTACAGTTCCTCCTACTGGAATAGCATCTGCTCTGTAGTATTCATAAGAACTTTGCTTGTTATAATAACCGTTAATATTATTCTCAACATAGGTAAAATCGTAACTGTTAGGGTTGAACATCAAATGAAAAGTAGGTTTTGCAACTTGGCTTGTAGTTTCCTCTTCCTCATCTTGCAAAACGCTATCGTATTTTACTAAACGGATTTTTACATCATCACTGCCTGCAAAAACGCTAGCGTCAGCTGTACCAAATGCGTCAACCTTTGTTTTATCACCATTTACCGCATAGGTTACTTTAAAATCACCGAAAGGCTGTACCGCAGGCATTATTACTTCATCGGCAGTTAAAACATCACTACCCGAAGTTAACTCGCCGTCAGCATTAAATATCGCTTTTGTTACACCTTTTTTACTTGAATTTTTAATCAACTCAACCGATTCAAGAGTTTCGCTGTTACCCGAAACCATATTGTAAAGGTTTTGTGCTGAATCAACACCCCAGGTGTTATAGGTTTTTTGAGTTGCGTGAATACCGTATGAGCCTTCGGAAGTTTTATCCATATCGTCATCGGTTGTGGTTTCAAAAAATCTTGATGCTAAATAGCAACCTTTAAGGGTATTTATAGCCTTATATTGACCGAGTCTTGAAACAGATAAGAATTTAGTATTTGTAGCGTAATGTGCACGAGCTATATTGATACTACCAAAATCAAGCGGTAAATCTGCTAATAAATCCTGATGCATAGATTTATATGCTTCAAAGTATTTTTCTTTTGAGTTAATATCAACATTCTCTTTTGAATAATAATTATCATCATGCTCGCCTTGGTTCCAAACATAGAAAGAATGTTTGATGTTATAGTTTTGTTTCAAAGCGTTGTAGCAAGTTTTAAATTGGCTTACCGCTTCGGAATAAAGTGCGTCGTTGTGTCCGCAAGCACAAGCATACTTTGTGTTATCTTTTACCCATTCGTGCATACCTCTTGCACCTTTTGCTGCTTGAACAATTACCACTTTTTCTCCTGTAAGCTCATTCCACTTTTTACCCATTGCCGCCGAGAAACCGCCTATATTTTCGTTTTCAATCAAAGTTTTTACATCATTACTGTTGTTAAGCTCTGTAATTGTTTGACCGTATTTTGCCATATAAACTGTGCCTGCTTCTGGCGTTGCGGTAACCTCGGTAATTTCATCTCTGTGTCCGTTGTTAACCGCTTTGACTTCGCAAGGATAACCAACACCTGTTGTTGCGTTAGATTGACCGATTACAAGTATCATTGTAATGTCATCTTTATTAGAGTCGTTTGTTATTTCTCTATTAGAAACATATTTTTCTTTTTTAGAAACTTTTACTTCGTAATTTGTACCCTCATAACTTTTAGTTGTGGTTGTGGTAGTAGTTGAAGATGATGTTACTTCATTTTCAAGCGGTGTATCCTGATTAACTGTTACAGTTGCAACACTTTCATTATTTTTAACTAATACCGCTGACAGCAACATACCATTTTTAGAGCCAGATTTTGTTTGATTAACGCCTATTTCAAGATTATGAGCGCCATTAGTAATATCAACTGTACCTATATAACAGGATTTTGCAGAGCCGTATTCTCTGTCGTATTTATCTTTCGCATAATCGGAAAGAGTAAGTTGCGTTCCGACTCCGACTCCATTTAAAGTAAAGGAATAATCTTTACTATCAGAACGTGCAACGCCTGTTACATAAACATCATATTTACCCTCATCTATTTTTTCTTGTGTTTTAATGGTTGCAGAACTTGCTTTAACATTACAAACTTTTCCTGATGTACGGAAAGGACTTGACCAACTAATAGTTTTATCCGCACCTGATGATAATTCGCAAGAATTATAGAAATTAACTATTTTTATATTTGAATATGCTTGTGAAGCTTGATTATAATAAGAAATAGGTTGGTCAAGGTCGTTAAGTTGTGGGAAACCGTAAGAGCCTTGATAAGAAGGATTTGTATTATATCCGTCATCTGCTTGATAAACACGAACATAGTCTACCAAATATTCAGCCCAATCTAAAGCAGGGTTAGGGTTGCCCGGAACACCGCCACCTATCGGGAAGGTTAAGAATAAATATTGCGGACATTCACGAAGTTGGAAATACTGCGGGTCAGTAATATCGTGATAGCCGACAATCAAATCATCATAATAATAAACAAGTTGTGTCGGAGTCCAATAAACACCGTAAGTATGATAACCTGTATCGCCAAGCATTGCGTTACCTGCATTTGAACTGTTTACGCTGTAGCCGCCACCTAAACCTGTTGTTTTTTCATTTGTTACTTGAACGCCTGATACTAAAGAGCCATCAAAACGCTCGCCTGTTCTATAGTGCAACTGTCCTGTTGCTAAGGTTGATGTACCATAGCAGTTACCTTCAGTATCAACAACAGTTTTATTATTTTTATCAGAAATATAAGTTTTGCCGTTTGCGTCTTGCTTAATAACATGTGAATTAGCAGCAATTGTTATTTGCTCGCCCGAAACAGTATAAGCAGATTCATTACCCTGTGCTACTTCATAAGAAGAAGTATCGCTGTTATATGTTACAATAGGAGTACCGTTTTTATCAGTAACAAGAATTTTACCGTTTGCATCATATTTTATTTTTGCTTTTGTACTGTATGATATAATAATTCCGTTTTCATCACAATCAGTTTTTGCTGTGGCTGAATTGTAGGTTGAATAAGATGATGGTGCTGTATAAGACTCATCAATATCAATTTCACCGCAATAAGGCCAAGTATTTTTTTCGTTTTTATTTCTGATTAATGAGCTTTCTTTGCTCATATCAGGATTGCCCGTAGTCCAGAAACCGTTCCACAAGCCTTGTGAATATTTAGGGTCTTGTTGAATGTTACCGTCTTTATCTAAAACAGGGTTGCCGTTACTATCTTCCAACGCTTTACCATTCACAGTATAAATTCTCGCTTCCATCATACCAAAGCGGAAAGCCTGAAGATTAGCCTGACCTGTAGAAGTATCAAAATAACTTGAACGAAGACCATCAGCAGTCCAATAATAAGTTTGTCCTGTAATAGGGTCAACATGGCCGTTTTCTTCCCTCTGACCCCTAATATGCAAAACTCCGTCTTCGGTCCAGGAGTTTCTACCGTCTTCGGCAACATAATGCTGCAGCTGACCGTGGCGGGTTATAGGTGTACCATCACGATAACGCTCGTGCGACCATTTTGCGCTTTTTCTTACTTCATTTGAAGTCGGATTACCGCTTGCGTCTGTACCATTAGTAGTTGCAAGTGCTTGTCTTTGAGCACCACAGCCAATGTCGCCACCAAACTCATCGCTCCAAACAAGGTTCAGCGAATTTCTTATCGCTTGAACCGAACCGATTTGTGCTGAATCTTCATTCGGATTTGCAACTGTTTGTGCATCAGCATTTAAAGCGGTAATAAATAATGATAATAATACCGCAAATGCCACAACAATTGATAACAATTTTTTCATTTTCATAATATTACACTCCTAAATTGTTTTTTACAATTTTATTATACATAAACTAATTTAACATTTCAATATCAAAATCAGCCTGAAAGCATTGCAATTCTCGGAATTTTATAGTATAATGTAATAAAATATAAGAAAAGGAATATTAAAATATGGGAGTTAATGGCAATTTCACGCCTGCTTTTGTGCAAGATGATTTAATAGTACAATATAATGATTTAGTTGTACCGCAAAAAAGAATTAGCGAGTTTTCGCAAAACTACTATATAATGGTTTTTAATATTTTCGGTGTTTGCAAGGTTTTGGTTGATGATAAAGTAATTGACCTTAAAGTAGGCGAGCTTTTTTTAGCAAGCAAAGGAGTGCAAGTAAAAATTAACCGTTCTACTGCGGGTAAATCGCTTTGCGTATTTTTTCTACCTAATGTACTAAAAGATTGCGAAAGCGATTTTTTAAGAGTTTTTTATGAAAACAAATATATTACATATAATATAGCAAAGTTTGAAAGAAAGCTTTGCGTAAGTGCTGTTCATTCATTATATAACTGTATTCTTGAAAATCGCAATCGTTTTGAATTTGTTTTGAGAATTCAAGCAATTATTTCGGAATTAAACTTTATTTATGATAAAAGTATTCATCGTCAACCGACTGTAAAAGATAATCTTACTGTAACTGTTATTGAATTTATTGAATACCATTATACCGAAAATATTACGCTAAAAACCTTGGAAGATAAATTTTTTATTTCCGATAAAACAATAAATCGAATGTGCAAAATGATGAGAGGTCAAACATTTCATAATTATCTAATTTCTTTGCGACTAAAAGAGGCGGAAAACTTTATGAAAACCAATAAACAAAAATCGCTGAAAAAAGTAGCAAAGTTAAGCGGTTTTCAGTCGTATTCGAGTTTTTTCAGAGCTTACAAAGCAAAATACGGCAAACCGCCTGCTGTAATTAAAAACCCAAAACAATACTATTGGCCGCTTGACAACTAAAAAGCAGTTACCTTTTTTGGTAACTGCTTTTTTATTCTTTCTCTTGTTCTTCTTTTTCTTTTTGTTTTCTAAGCGCATTATCACGATACTCATTCGGCGATACGCCATATTCTTTTAAAAACAACCTATAAAAAGTTGAATAGGTGTTGTAACCATTACTTTTTGCAACATCTTCTAAAGAATCATAATTCTGTGCCACAGCATAACGAGCCTTTAAAAGCCTTTTTTTAGTAATCCATTCATGGAAAGTCATATTCTGTATTCGCATAATAGTATCTGAAATGCACCTTTGCGAAACAAAGGTGGCATCTGAAACTGCTTTAATAGTAATTTTTTCGCCGATATGCGAATCAACATAATTTGCAATTTTAACATAATTCGGCTCTTTGATAGGTTTTGCAAAACCCATTTTTCTTTTAAAATGCACATTAATTTCACATAAAAGGTCTAAAACTCCTCTTACAACAAAAACTCGGCTCATGCGATTGTTAAGTGCAATAATAATATTATTAATTGCATTGTTAAACGCTGACTGGTTAACATTAATATTAAAAATTTTAATTTTGTCTTTTATATAAAAAGGATCAAGAATATCAAACTCATTATCAATAGAGTGAAAAACTTTTGGTAAAAACCTGATTTCAAGTGCTCTTGTGTTTTCAGCGTTATACCTTACATAATATTTTTCCTTCCTGTTTGCAATAAAAACATTATTAGACTTTAAATAATAAATTCTATCAGCATATTCAAGTTCAACTTTACCGGCAAGACAAATAATTATAACGTAAATATCATAATTTAATCCATTAAAAACTTGATTTTTATCTTCTTCGGTAATATATTTGATTAACAAATCGCTTTTTATATATCTTATCGGTTCAGGATTCACAATTTTTCACTCCTCTACCTATCTTTTATACAATTATAACATACAGTTGCCAATTTTGCAATCTATTCTCACCGATTTTGCAATTGAATTTGACATACTATTTTATTATAATATATATGCTAAATTAATATATATAAAAAAAGGAGCAAATCAGTATGAAAAAAATTGTAGCATTTATTCTTCTCATTTCTTTAGTTGCGACAATGATAGTTGTTTCTAAAGCAAATGAAAGCGGAAATTACACAATTAAAATTTCTAACAAAGAAAAATATGTTTCTAACAGAACAGTAACTAATGACCCTAACAAAGATGATATTACTATGATTTTGGTTATTGGTCAATCTAACTCAACTACTGTAGTTGGTTATCCTAAAGAGCTTGATGCCATTGCAAACGGTCATAGAAGTTCAGTAACCGAGGTTACTGCTACTCCTGCTGCTAATACCGTTTTTATGGCAAAATACGGTGAAACAATATCAGAGCTTAACTCAAGCAATGATGTTGCTAATTTGATTTCAAGCGACCATATCGGCGGTTATTCAGCTGCTATGGGTAAAAGATGGAATGAACTTACAGGCGAAAAGGTTGTAATTGTTCAAGCCGCAAAAGGCTCTCGTGGTATGCACGAATGGGTAAAAGACCCTGAAAATTACACTTGCACCTGCGGACATAGTGATGCTCTTTATTCTGCTACTATAAGTCAATTTAACGCTTGCTACAACGCATTGAAAGATAATTACAACATCAAGCATTCGTTCTATGTTTGGAACCAAGGCGAGCATGATGATAAGTTCTCTTCACAATCAGGCGTAACTATTAATTCAAAAGAAAAATATTATCAAGCATATAAATCAATGCATGAGAATTTGTTGGCTGACCTTCCACTTGACTTTGGCGGTATTAATATTGCTCGTTCACATTATGGCGATAATACAAAATATCTCTCAACTTCAAGACTTGGTCAATATGAAGCTACAAACAAGCTTCCTGGTTGCTATTTAGCATCAAGATTTTTTGAAAACACAACAACTTCTGATATGGACCAAACTGCTGAAGGCTCTTATGGTATTCACGCAACTCAAAAAACCTATAACAAATGGGGTAAAGATGCTGCTGAAAAGATTTATGATATAGCTTTTGACCAAAACGACGGTCTTAAAGCGGTCGAAATTCTTAAAAATAATTCTCAAACAGGTGCTATTAAAGCCCGCTTTAATGCTGACGGCGATTTGCTTTCAGGAAGTAATACACTATCATCCGGCGAAACACTCGCATTTGTACCACAGCCTTCAGGCGATTACACAGTAAGTTTTTCGGTTGATGGCGATGAATCAAAAGTTGACGACTTTGGTACACCGAATGCAAGCGTATTCTCTGCAAATCCTCAACTGAAAATCAATGTTACTACCGACAACGGTGTTGTAATTTCCGATGAACAAGAAACTACTGAACCGACTTCTTCAAATGTAGGGTGGCACGTAATGTTTGACTGGGAAAACGAGGGCAACCATGGCGATAATGTTGTTTCAACTACTGTTTCAGCAGGTGCAAACAAGGCAGTGATTGTAAGAGAACTTTCAGCTTATAACGATGGCGGTTACACCTTGTTATCGGGTAGTACAAAAGCAATCTGGATTTATAATGATTTAAATAATAGCGATTCTACTACTTGTACACCTACAAACAATAAAACTCCTGGTACAGTTACACTTAATTCTTTAGCAGGTGCTTCTGATTTAAGAGTAAACTTGCATATTAAAGATAAACCAGCAAATACAGAAAAATTCTATATTGGTGTTATTTTAAGCGGTAATACATATTACGCTGAATTAACAAAATCTGATTATTTCTCTGCTAAATACTACTCATTTGTCGGCAAAACCTTAACAAAAATGGGTACAAGTGAGAATAAAACAATTACAGCGGAAGATATTCCTAATATCACAAAAATTGCTGGTTGGGTAAGCACAAATAAATACTCTGCACTTCTTATTGATAACATTGAGTATTATGATGGCACAACTTCTGCAAGTGGACCTACAACTGTTGCAAACACTTGGAATGTAATGTTCGACTGGGAAAATGAAGCTAATGAAGATTTAGCAGAAATTACTTCAACAACTGCTGATATAGGCGATATTAAAAGAGTAGTTGTTAAACTTCTTTCAGTATATGACAGTGCAGGTGCATATACAGGCAGGTTATTAGAGGGCAGTACAAAAGCGGTAATGTTCTATAATGATTATAATTATACAAACGGTACTACTTGCAGTCCTTTGAATAATAATGTTCCTGGTACAATCGCACTTAACTCATTAGCAGGTGCTACTGATTTGAGAGTTAACTTGCATATTAAGCAAACCACTAAAAATGATAACTTCTATATCGGTGTTATTTTAAATGGCGATACTTATTATACACCTATCGCTAAAGCAGATTACGGCACAGCTACATATTATAGCTTTGTTGGTAAAACCTTAACTAAGATGGGTACAAGCGAAAACAAAACTATCACTGCCGAAGATATTCCTAATATCACAGCATTGGCAGGTTGGGTTAACTCTACTGACGGTTGGCCGGCAATTCTTGTTGATAACATCGAATTCTTTAGCGGTGCTTCTACTCCACGAATTCTTTAGCGGTGCTTCTACTCCAACTGAGACTTCCACAGAAGCAACCGAGCCTACATCAGCATCAAATACTTGGAATGTATTATTCGACTGGGAAAACGAGGGCGAAGATAAGTCCGAAATCACTTCAACTACTGTTTCGGCAGGTGCAAACAAGGCAGTGACTGTAAAAGAACTTTCACAGTATGATACAAATTATGCAACATTTGGTTTCATTTCAGGCAGTACAAAGGCAATTTGGATTTATAATGATTTAAATTGCGCTACTGCTGCAACCTGTAATCCTACTAACGGCAGTGCTCCTGCAACTGTTGCAATTCCTACGCTGACAGGTGCTACAGATTTAAGGGTCAATCTACATATTAAACAAAAATCTTATTCACCCGAGAATATGTTTATAGGCGTTGTTATGAACGGCGAAACATATTATAAACAATTAACTAAATCTGACTTTTTCACTGCTTCTTACTACTCATTTGTCGGCAAAACTATGACTCAGTTGGGTTCAAGTTCATCTGTTACAATTACAGAAAGTGATATTCCTGATATTACAGCTATTGCAGGTTGGGTACAAACCGTTGGTTACTCTGCATTGCTTATTGACAATATAGAGTATTACGGTAATGAAATTGAATTTAACGGCGGTGAAACTCCGGTCACACCGACTACAAAAAATATTCAGTATTACAGAAATAATATGAAACTCGACTGGTCGGATGAGTTTGACGGCGACAGTCTTGATACTGATTCTTGGAACTATCAGCCTGAATCAAAACACAGAAATAATCAGGAAACTGCTTATAAACCTGGTAACGTTCAGATAGTTGACGGCAACCTTGTTTTAACTGCTAAGAAAGAAACTGTTACTTGCGGTTGTGATTTAAGCGAAGAAGAACATCAAGCAAAATATAATCACAGCAAAACATATAACTACACCGCTGGTGGTATTGACTCACAGCATAAAAAACTCTTCAAACAGGGTATGATTGAAACAAGAGTTAATTGCCCTGAAGGCTCTGGTACTTGGTGCTCAGTTTGGATGTGCGGTGTTGATTCAAGCGGTAATGCACATTGGCCTTTCACTGGTGAAATTGATATTATTGAGTATGCAGGTAAAAACCCAACTCAAGAATTTTCATCATTACATTACACACCGACTACTTATTACGAAGGCATTTCTTCTTACAACAAAAAGAGCGCAGGCGGTAATACTTATACACTTCCTGCAGGCAAATTTAGTAGTGGTTATCACACAATCGGTATTATGTGGACCGAAACTTCTATAGACTTCTACATTGACGATTATGTATATCAAAAAGTTGACATTACAGCTCAAGAATTCTATGCATTCCGTGATTATGATTTCTATTTCTTAGTAACATTCCCATTGGGTGGCGCTACAGCAGGTGCAATTAATGACAGCATTTTACCGCAGTCATTCTCAGTTGATTACATAAGATCATATCAACCTTATGAAGCAACTGCTCAATCAGTTACTAATAATAGCATAACCTTGCAAGCAAGAGAAGGTTATCAATACAGTAAAGACGGTACTAATTGGCAATCAAGCAATGTATTTACGGGTCTTAATGCTGATACCGAATATACATTCTATCAAAGAATGGCACAAACCGAAGTGTTCTCAGGTGCTACAAACAAGAGTAAATCGGTTAAAATCAGAACAGCTTCTAATACCGATTATTCCGCAATTGCAGGAACAACTCTTGATGATGCTCAAATGAGAATTGGCTCGCAAAACGGTATTCGTTTCTTGACTAATATTGATACCGATTTAGTCGAAACTGCTAAATCAGAGGGCTATACAGTTACAATGGGAACAATTATTGCTCCGTCTAATGCTAATGATTCACTCTTTACAGTTGACGGCGCATTAGCAAAAACT
>CACZIY010000013.1 GCA_902781345.1 Oscillospiraceae bacterium
CTTGATAAAGAGCTTAATTCGATTATCAAAAACGGATTTTCAATTATGTATGTTGCGGCTCAAAAATCGGTTTACGATTCAAACGACCACGGTTATTTGGTAGGCTCTCGTGGTTCGGTTGGCTCATCGTTTGTTGCGACTGCCGCCGGTATTTCTGAAGTTAACCCGTTAGCCCCTCACTATGTTTGCCCAAAATGCAAATATTCTGAGTTTATTACTGATGGCTCTTACGGCTCAGGTTTTGATTTACCTGAAAAGAAATGTCCGAATTGCGGCGAAGAATTAAATCGTGACGGACACGATATTCCTTTTGAAACATTTTTGGGATTCAAGGGCGATAAAGTACCTGATATTGACCTTAACTTTTCCGGCGAATATCAGGCAGAATCTCACAAATTTGTTGAGCGCCTTTTCGGCGAAAAGAATGTGTTTAAGGCGGGTACAATCGGCACAGTCGCTGATAAAACCGCTTTTGGATATGTTAAAAAATATGCCGATGAAAGAGGGCTTAATCTTTCAAAGGCTGAAATTGATAGACTTACAATCGGCTGTACAGGTATTAAGCGTACAACCGGTCAGCACCCTGCCGGTATGGTAGTCGTGCCGGCAGATAAGGAAATATACGATTTTTGCCCTGTTCAGCACCCTGCTGATGACGCTAACTCAGGCATCGTTACAACTCACTTCGATTTCCACTCAATTCACGATACTATTTTAAAGCTTGATATGCTCGGTCATGATGTGCCGACCATTTATCACTATCTTGAAGTGAACACAGGCATACCTGTTATGGACGTGCCTATGAGTGATGAAAAGGTTATGAGCTTGTTCACATCGACAAAGGCGCTTGGTGTAACACCTGAGCAAATCGGCTCGCAAACGGGTACCTTTACCCTACCTGAGCTTGGTACACCGTTTGTTAGAGGAATGTTGGTTGAAACACAGCCAAAAACATTCTCTGACCTTTTGCAGATTTCTGGTCTTTCTCACGGTACTGATGTATGGCTCGGCAATGCTCAAGAACTTATTAAAAACGGTACTTGCACCATTTCCGAAGTTATAGGTACTCGTGATAACATTATGGTTTATCTTATCCATAAGGGCATGGACGAAGGCAGAGCGTTTAAAATTACCGAAACAGTACGAAAAGGTCTTATTTCAAAGGGCAAAATTTCACCTGATGATTGGGAAGCTATGAAAGACGATATGCGTGCTTGCAATGTTCCTGAGTGGTATATCGGCTCTTGTGAAAAGATTAAATATATGTTCCCTAAAGCACACGCAGCCGCTTATATGATTTCGGCACTCAGACTTGCTTGGTACAAGGTTTACAAGCCGATTGAATATTACGCTTCATACTTTACAGTTCGTGGTGAAGATATGGACGCTGCAATTATTCTTAAAGGCATTGACGGCGTTAAAGCGAAAATCGCTGAAATTGAAGCAAAAGGTAAAGACGCTACCCCAAAAGAAACAGGTTCAATTTCTACCTTGCAGGTTTTAGTTGAAATTTTCTGCCGTGGTATTGAATTTTTACCTGTTGATTTTTACAAGTCAAAGGCAAAAACTTATGTTATTGAAGACGGCAAAATAAGATTGCCGTTCTGCTCGATAAACGGTGTCGGCGAAAATGCCGCTGTATCATTGGAAGAAGCAGCCGCAAAAGGCGGATTCCTGTCGCAAGAGGAAATTCAAGAGGAAGCAGGCATTACCAAAACAGTTTTGCAAGCGTTAGTTGATATGGGTACGCTCGACTTTTTACCAAAATCAAATCAAATGAGTTTCTTTTAAATAAAAAAAGTTCCTGTTTTTCAGGAACTTTTTATTTTTTGTTTTTAACAATATTATATATTAAAATGTATTTTTAAAATAAATAAGATGACTATTATCTTTTTTATTCAATATTATTATACTTAATTCTCCGCCTCTGCACAATTCACCGTTAACTTCTTTTGTGTAAAACTTCAAATAATAATCTTTAACATCATTTGCATCGAAATTCCACCAATCATTTGAATCATTAACCGAAGGAAGTACACTCGATATGCTTTTTTGATTTTTATAATCTTTTAGTTCACATAAAAAGAAGTCAATATCTTTTTCATCTATAATTACCTTTGCTAAGGTTTCGTCTTCTGATTTCTCAAACTCTAACACTTTCGCACTGTAAGGCATAGTGATTTCAAATTCATCAGCTAATATAATACTTGCATTTTTATCACTTGAAGAATCAGTTTTTTTCTTAGTAAATGAATCATTGAAAAAGAAATAAACAACAGCAATTAAAAAAGCAAGCACTAAGATAAGTATTAAAACCTTTTTCGCTTTCATTACTCCTCCCTCCTTAACTTTTTTATTGCTTTAATTTTTTGTTTTTACTTGGGAACTGCGAAATAATTATTGCCATAAACATTATTACACAGCCGATTGTTTCACGGGTGGTAGGGATATTCCCTAAAATGACTACACCTGTTAAAATTCCGAAAACCGCTTCTAAGCTCATAAGTATTGAAGCGATTGTTGGGTTTGCGTTTTGCTGGCCTAAGATTTGGCAAGTGTAAGCGACCCCGCAAGAGAAAACGCCTGCATAAAGAATAGGTCCCCAACAAGATAAAATTACCGAAATATCGGTTTTTTCAAGCAAAATTGCGGGTATTGCCGCCTCAATTCCGCAAACTAAAAACTGCAAAGAAGAAAGCTTTACACCGTCAACCTTTGGCCCGAAATGGTCGATTACAAGAATATGCGCTGAGAAAAATAACGCACAAGCGATACCTAACAAATCACCTTTTGAAATTGAAAAGTCTTCGGCTTTTACGCTGATAAAATAAAGACCGACAACGCCCATTAATGCCGCAATTATTACTTTAAGCTTGATTTTGTTGCCAAAGAAAAAGTAAATTATCGGCACAATCAAAATATATGTAGTTGTGATAAAGGCTATTTTACCCGAATTTGTGCCTTTATCGGCAATTGCTAATTGCTGCAAGCAAGCGGCTATGCAAAGTATTGTTCCGCAAATAATACCACCTATAATCAGCGTTTTTTTGTCTTTCCTATCAGCCTTTTTATAAGTACCGTTTTTCTTTGAAAAATGAGTCATTAAAAAAATCAAAGGCAAAAGCACAAAAGAGCCTATTATCATTCTTACAGACTGGTAAGAATAAGCGCCGATATGATAAGTTTTTGCCGCAATTTCTTGTGCAACAAAGGTGCTACCCCAAAAAAACGCTGCGGTCAGCAAAAACAAATTACCTTTTAATTTCCTTGACATAATTTTTCTCCGTTTTAAAATTTTAAGCAGAAGTCGCCTTCTGCTTAAAAACTATTTTTCTTCGTGATAATCCTTTTCGGTATTAACATTCCAGATGTTAGATTTATCTTTTTTACCATTAATAATATTATCAACAGTTTCAAAAGCAGTAACCATTGAGTGATCCATATTGTTATAGCGATGTTGCCCGTTTCTGCCTATGCAATAAAGGTTTTCAAAGCTATTCAAATAGTCAACAATATATTCCATATATTTATAACCGTCAAAATATGCTGGATAAGCTTTTGCAACCTTTTCTCTATGCGCATCAATAACATCGCTTTCGTCAATAATGCCCATTTTAACAAGCTCATCAACTGCAAATTTAATGCACTCGCCGTCTTGCATATTCCAAAAATCATCGCCCTCTTTACAGAAGTATTCAAGCCCAATCCAAATAGTTTCTTCTGGGTTTTGAGTCATATAAGGCGACCAGTTATTAAAGATTTGAATTCTGCCTAATTTTACATTAGTATCCTGAACATAAATCCAACAATCAGGAATAATATTTGAAAGTGTTTTATAGTTAGTTTTGTTTTCGAGCTTGAGCTTATTAACCAACAAGCCTACTGTAACAAAATCTCTATAAGGCAAGGTTTTTGCAGCATTTTTAACCTCTGACGGTAATTTTTCATCATCAATTCCTGCGATTAAATCTTTAACTGGCATTGAGGAAATGAAAATATCAGCATCAATTTTCATTGTTTTACCAGCTGATGAAAATACAACTGATTTAACATTGCCGTCATTATCAAGAATCAGTTTTTCAACCTTTGAGCCTTTTAAAATTTTACCGCCCTTTTGGGTAAAAACATTTGCAACTGTTTCCCAGAATTGACCAGGGCCGAATTTTGGATAATGGAAACT
The DNA here is from genome assembly GCA_902781345.1 of Oscillospiraceae bacterium. GTDB lineage: Bacteria > Bacillota > Clostridia > Oscillospirales > Acutalibacteraceae > RUG11462. The sequence goes on from CACZIY010000013.1 coordinate 4,181, forward strand.
TTCAATAAGCGAGGTTTCGACATTTTCATCACTCTCAGTTGAGAAAAGTTTTGAAAAAGCGTTTTTAATTACACCTGTTATTGAAAGACCTTTAACTCGCTGAGAACCCCAATCTGCCGAAATTTCACGAGGGTGTCTGCCCCACAATTTTTCGGTATAGCCCTCAAAAAACATTGAGTAAAGCACCTTGCCAAAACGATTGATATAAAAGTTTTCAAGCGAGGTTTCAGGCAATTTATGAATACAAGATTTTATATAAGAACAGCCTGCTTTTAAGGTAGTTACAAAGCCCATTCCCTTGATAGTGTTCCACGAAAGCGTAACAGGATAGTCAAAGAAATTGTTTTTATAATAAATTCTTGAAATCCTATCACGAACTAACATTACACGGTCAACTTGCTCAGGGTCAGGACCGCCTTCAGCATACTTTTTCTCTCTGCCTAATTTTAAATCGTCATAAGAAGGCTTGCCTTGAAGTGGCATAATTTTTTCCCAAAATTCGACAACCTTTTCATCTTTTGAGAAAAAGCGGTGGCCGCCAATATCCATTCTGTTACCGTTGTAATAAACAGTTTTTGAAATACCGCCGAGCTCTTGCGAGCCTTCCAGAATTACAACATTATAATCCTTTGATTTTTCTAATAATTCATAACCTGCGGTAAGTCCTGCAGGACCTGCGCCGATAATGATTACATTCTTCATTTTGATAATAATCCTCATTTCAAATTATTTATAAATATTATACTTTAAATTGGCTAAATAGTCAATAATTAAACACCTTTTAATTCGCAAAATGACGGAATAAATGATTCCTTTGCGGTATCGCCCTCTTGAACATAGGCATTTTTTATTCCTATTAAATTAGCATAGTCGATTATATCTTGATATTCCTTTTCGCTTAAAGTTCGATTGATTTCAGGGTAATTTTCTAAATCAATCGGTGTAAACTGATTCATAATGCTAATGATTATACTATCTTTATATTCGCTTAAATGGTCAAGAATATCTTTTGTTTCATTCGCAAAATTCGGTAAACATAAATGACGAACAATAACGCCGCTTTTTAACATACCGTTTTCAAAAAACTTTGGCTTGCCGACTGTTTTTATCATAGCCTTTAACGCTTTTTTCGCAACTTCAGTATAGTCGGGTGCGCCAGAATATTTTTTTGAAGTTTCACTATTAAAATATTTAAAATCGGTCAAATAAATATCAACAAGACCCGATAACGACTTAATAACATTTTCATTACAGTAACCGCTTGTGTTATAAACAATCGGCAAGTCAAGCCCTTGTCTTTTTGCCTCTTTCAAAGCGGTTATTATTCTGTTTACAAAGTGGTCCGGCGTTACAAGGTTAATGTTGTTAGCGCCTTGTTCTTTTAGCTCAAAAAAGATTTCAACAAGCCTTTTTTCATCAATTTCTTTGCCAAAGCCTTTTGCAATAATTTTGTTTTGGCAATAAACGCATTTTAAATTACAGCCCGAAAAAAATACCGTTCCCGAACCGCTTTTACCTGAAATACAAGGCTCTTCATAAAAATGAAGAGCCGCTCTTGAAATTTTTAGTTTGTCGCTGACCCCACAAAAACCTTGTGCTTTTTCACGGTCAACATTACACTTTCTCGGACAAATATTGCAAATCATTTTATTGTTTCCTTTTTATAAAGTCCTTTTAAAATAATCGGGGTTGCAAAGCTTGAAAGAATAATCATTATAAGAATAAACGGCATAATATCGGATTTAATTATGCCAGCATCAACACCTTTTTGAGCGCAAACTAATGCTACCTCTGCCCTTGCCATCATACCAACACCGACTTTTAAAGAATCTTTTAAACTGAATTTGCAAACGAGTGCAGTGCCTGAACAGCCTATTACTTTGCCCAAAAGACCTGCTAAAATAAACAAAACGCCAAACAAAATTATATTTGAATTTATGCCGTTAAATTTGGTAGTTATACCAATATTTGCAAAGAAAACGGGCGAAAAAATCATATAGGTCATAATATCGGAACGGCGGTCAACATAATGTGTTTCTTTTGTTCCCGACAAAACAAGTCCTGCTACAAATGCGCCTGTAATATCGGCAACGCCAAAAAAGCGCTCTGATGCATACGAGAAAAAGAAGCAAACCGCAAGCGAATAGATAGGTATTAATCTGTGATGCGGATAGTTTTGAGATAACCAAAGAAAAACTTTTTTGATAATAAAACCGAAAATAATTGCACAAACGAAAAATGCAAGTGTTAAGAAAAGCACCTTGGTAAAATCAGCCGAAGCGCCTTGATTTTTAGAATCAAGCGAAACAACAACCGATAAAACTACAATGCCTATAATATCGTCTAAAATAGCGGCGGTTATAATGGTGTTACCGACTTTGCTGTTTAATTTGCCCAACTCTTTCAGCGTTGCAACTGTAACCGAAACGCTGGTGGCGGTCAAAATTACACCGTAAAACAAATCGGTCATAATGTTGCCCGACATTGAAAAAGCCAGTGCTACCAAAAGACCTAATACCATTGGTACAATTACGCCTGAAAGCGTAATAAATACAGCAGGCTTGCCTACCTCTTTAATGCTTTCTAAATCAGTTGAAAGCCCTGCGGAAAACATAATAAGAATAACACCTATTTTAGCTAAAAAGCCCAAGCCCTCCATAGCGGGTGCGGTTATTATTTGCTGACCTGGAATATACTGAATAAAGCCGATTAATACACCTGCCAACAACATTCCCACAACATTCGGAAGTCCGAATTTTACGCCTAATTTCGACAAAAATTTTGAAAGAAGTAAAATTATTGCCAAAGGCAAAAGCACTGCATCGTAATTCAAATTACATTATCTCCTTTTTTATATAACTTAAAAGTTCTGTTTTATCGTTATCGACTTCGCCGTCAATAACCGCTTTTAAAAGCTTTTTCAAGGTGTTTCCTATCAAAACGCCCGAAAAGCCTAATTCAATTAAGTCATTTCCGTTTATTTTTAAATCTTTTATTTTAAAGCATTGTTGTTCATTTTCGATTTTTTCAAGTATCTCTAACAAAGCGTTATAGTATTCATCTTTATTTTGGTATTCTGGTGCGTGAGCTAATGAATCAGCACGCTTGATTTTTATTAAATCTCTAAAAAATTCAGGCGAAGTTTTGCTTAATAATCTTTTAACCGATTTCTCGCTTAAAGCTATTTGCCTGTCGTGATATTTTACTAAATCAACAACTTTTTCTATTGTTTTGTTATCGGCTTTAAGGCGTTTTAAAACCTTTTCGGCAGTTATGGCAGACGGTGCCGGATGACCGTAAAAATGCCCTGTGCCATTTTCATCGGTAAAAAACACACTCGGTTTTTCAATATCGTGTAAAAAGCAAGCAAGCCGTAAAGTTTCATCTTTCTCACAAGCGCTAACGCTTTTTACAATATGAGTATAAACATCATATTGGTGATACTTTGTCTTTTGGTCAAAGTTAAAACAAGGGCGAATTTCCGGAATAAACACCGCAAAAACCTCTTTGTAATCAAGCAAGATTTTTTCGGCATTTTTGCCTAATAAAAGTTTTTTAAACTCGACTAAAATTCGCTCTGATGAAATATTTTTAAGTAAATCTTTATTCTTTATAATGCTTTTTGCGGTGTTTTCTTCTATTTCAAACCCAAGAGTTGAAGCAAAACGCAATGCACGCAAAATTCTGAGTGCATCTTCTAAAAATCTGACATCTGCCTCGCCTACGCATTTTATAATTTTACTATCTAAATCTTTTTCGCCCGAAAATAAGTCGATTAAACCGCTGTTTTCGTTGTAAGCCAAAGCGTTTACGGTAAAATCTCTTCGTGCTAAATCTTCACTAATGCTTCGTGTGAATTCAACCGAATTCGGTCGGCGGTTATCAGAATAATCACCATCAATTCGATAGGTTGTAACTTCAACCGCATTATTTTCACAAATAACTGTTAAAGTACCGTGTTTTTCGCCTGTTTTTATAACTTTAAAGCCATCAAAAGCCTTTATCATTTCATCAGGTGTGGCGTCAGTTGCAATATCATAATCGTGTGGAATTTTGCCCATAAGACAATCACGAACACAACCGCCGACTAAAAATGCTTCAAATCGGCAGTCGTTTAAACGATTAATTATTTTTTTGCAAAAATCGGGTATAAAAACTTGTTTCATAATCTAATTTTGCTTTCTGACAATTTTATATTCATCACCATCACGAAAATAAGGGCATTTTTTGTTTTGCGAAATTCTATAAACCTCATCTTCATCTAAAAGCGCTGTGCAAAAATATTCTTGTGCTTCATCATCAAAATCATAATAAGCGCAATTTTCACAATCCATTATTATACACCTTTCATTGTGAGTGAAATTCGTTTTTTGGCAATATCAACCGACAAAATCTTAACTGTAACAATATCGCCGACTTTTAAAACTTCGCTTGGATGTTTAATATATTTATCGCTGATTTGCGAAATGTGAACAAGTCCGTCCTGATGAACGCCGATATCAACAAAAGCGCCGAAATCTATAATATTTCTGACTGTACCTTTTAATTGCATACCCTCTTTTAAGCTTTCCATTGAAATTACATCGGTTCTGAAAGTAGGTTTTGGCAAATCATCACGAGGGTCTCGACCAGGTTTTGCAAGGAATGATGCTATATCTTTTAAAGTCGGCATGCCGATTCCGAGTTTTTCGGCTACCTTTTGTTCGCCTAACTCTTTAATTTTTTCGGCTAAATCAACTATTTTGCCTTGTTTTACATCATCTTTGCTATAACCGCAAAGGGTAAGCAACTCGCCTGCTGCTTTATAGCTTTCAGGGTGAACAGCGGTATTATCAAGCACCTCTTTACCCTCAACTCGCAAAAATCCTGCGCATTGCTCAAAGGCTTTTGGTCCAAGCTTTGGTACTTTTTTAAGTGCTGTTCTCGAAGTATAAACGCCGTTTTCTTCTCTGTAAGCGACAATATTATTCGCAACGGTAGCGTTAATGCCCGCAATTCTTGACAAAAGCGGTGCTGATGCGGTATTAAGGTCAACACCAACCTCATTTACACAGCTTTCAACAACACCGTCAAGCGCTTGCGATAACTGCGCTTGCGGCATATCGTGTTGATACTGACCTACGCCGATTGCTTTCGGGTCGATTTTTACAAGCTCGGCTAACGGGTCTTGAAGTCGTCTTGCAATCGACACCGCCGAACGCAAGGAAACATCATAATCAGGAAACTCTTTTGCGGCAAGCGGTGATGCCGAATAAACCGAAGCGCCTGCTTCTGATACTACCATATAAGAAACATTATCATCAATTTCTTTAATGACATTTGCGGCAAATTCTTCGGTTTCGTGTGAAGCGGTACCATTGCCGATTGCAAAGCAATTTACTTTATATTTTTTAATAAAATCTTTAATGATTTTTTTGGCTTCTTCTTGCTTTTGATGTGGCGGTACAGGGTAAATTACGCCTGTATCCAAAACCTTGCCTGTTCCGTCAACAACAGCAACCTTGCAGCCTGTTCTGTAGCCTGGGTCAAGTCCGATAGTAATCTTATTTTTTACAGGCGGTTGCATTAAAAGCTGGCGAAGATTTAGTGAGAAAACTTTAATAGCCGAGTCGGAAGCCTTTTCGGTTAAATCGTTTCTAATCTCTCGTGAAATTGCAGGGTAAATAAGTCTTGTATAAGCGTCTTGTGCAGCATCACATACAAGGTCTGCGCAAAAACTATCGCCTTTTACATGATTAAGCTTTACAATTTCAAGCGCTTTTTCCTCGTCAAATTCAATATTAACCTTTAAAAAGCCCTCTTTTTCGCCACGGTTTATCGCTAAAATTCTGTGGCCAGGGATTTTTTTAACATTTTCAGCAAAATCACCGTAGATTTCATAAACACCCAAATCGTCTTTTGCAGCTTTTGAACTAATAACTGCGTTGTAAGAAAAAACTGCACGAAGTCTTTTTCTGATATCAGCGTCATCAGAAATATTTTCTGCGATAATATCTTTTGCACCTTGCAAAGCGTCTTCTACAGTTTCAACGCCTTTTTCTTCTGAAATAAACTCGCTTGCCTTACTATTAACCGCTGACTCATCAGATTCGCCTGAATAAATAAATTGCGCCAAAGGCTCGAGTCCTTTTTCCTTAGCAACCGAAGCCCTTGTCTTTCGTTTCGGGCGATAAGGACGATAAATATCTTCAAGCTCGGTTAAAGTAGCGGCATTCAAAATCGATTGCTTTAACTCATCAGTCATTTTGCCTTGCTCTTCAATAGTAGCAATGATTTTTTCTCTTTGCTCGTCCATATTGCGAAGATAAACTAAACGCTCGTTTAATTTACGCAAAGTCTGGTCATCAAGCGCACCTGTCATTTCTTTACGATAACGGGCAATAAAAGGAATTGTATTGCCGTCATCAATAAGTTTAACAGTGTTTTCAACCTGAAAACTTTTTAACTCAAATTCATCTTGTAAAACTTTTAAAATATCCATATTCTTCTCCATTATAGTTTATAATTATATTTTATTACTTTATATGGTAAAAGTCAAATATTTTTGCTTTTAAAAAGCGAAAAAAACGCCTGTTTTTTCAGGCGTTTTAAAATTCAATTTTTTTATTTGATTTTTTGCTTGAAACAAACTCATTATACTGGTTTTCAAGCCAATCAATCATTTCTTCTCTGCCTTGTTCAGTCCCCTCAAACTGCTTGGTTTCATATTCAGTTACTGATTTATCAAGCTCTAAAATGCTGTCATAGCTTTCGGCAACTAAAATCGGGCCTTCATCTTTACGATAAAAATTAATTCTAAACAAAAAAGCATTGTTTTGAATACTTACAGCGCCGACTGAGCCTGTAAACTGATTACCAACTTTTGCCCAAGGGTTTGACTCAAACCAATTAAGCGGAGGGATTTTTATCACATTTTCCATAAAAACTACCTTACATAAACACAAACAGAGCGACACAGTATGTCACTCTGATAAAAGAAAGCAAAAATTAATCGTCAAATGGATCCTCAACATATGGGTCATTAGACTCAACCATAATATCTTCAGAGCCGAATTTGATAACCATAACTTCTGGCTCTAAATATTCCCTCTTTTCTCTCTCTATATACATATTCTTTCACCTCGAACCAATACAAAACGATATATTTCTCACTTTGTGTTATTAGTATATAACAAAAAAGTGAAAATGTCAAGTGTTTTTTAATTATTTATTATAATAATTTTTCAAATTCTTTAAATACTTGACAGTAAATTGTATTTCCATTATAATATATTATACAATATATACGAAAGAAGGTTAAAAATATGTTCTGTCCAAAATGCGGCACTCAAAATGATGACACCGCTTCTTTCTGCAAAAATTGCGGTAATGTTTTGTCTGAAAATGCAGCAAATGAGAATCAATCTCAACAACCTACTCAACAACCAGTAGCCCCTGCAAAATATGATAACTCAAAGATTTATAAAATCTTGTCATATATTGGCATTTTATGGCTTATTGGATTGTTTGTTAACCCTGAAAAGAACGACCCAAAAGTTAAATTTCATGTAGGTCAAGGCATCATTCTTAGTATCGCCGGTGTGGCTTTAAACATTGTCGGAAAAGTTTTAAATGCTATTATTAAGACCATTTTCACAGTTTCTCACAATGTATATTCTTTTACATATACTACTGTTTCTCCTTTTGGTGCTGTTTTAAGTGATCTTGTATGGCTTGCAATTTCAGGCTGTTTAATCGCACTTGCGGTTATTGGCATTGTTAATGCCGTTAAAGATCGTGAAAACCCGTTACCTGTTATCGGAAAATTTGCATTTTATAAATAAACGTTTCGATAGTCCCGCAACTGTATCTTTAAAGCAATTGCCAAAAGGCAATTGCTTTTTTCTTATTTTTAATATTCTTCATCAACTACCGCTGCCATAACGGTTATATCGTCAGAGTACTTATTTTCTCGGCGAATTTTTGCAAGTGTAGCTATCTTGTCGGCAATGCCCTGTGCAGATGATTTTCGGCAATTCAGTATTTCTTCTTCAATCCACGGCTCATCTTCTTCTAAAACGCCGTCAGAACACATCACAAGAACATCTCCCTTTTGCAAAGTGGTACTGCTTTTATCAAATTTAATATTTTCTAAAATACCTGTAGGATAGGCATTGCAAGAGGCAATTCCTATCTTTTTTCCTTTCACAACATAAGTTTGCGAAGCACCTGCCTTATAAATATCAACCTGTCCCGAATACAAGTCAATTGTTGCAATATCAAGCGTTGCGGTAGTTTCTTCACCCGACTTAAAAATCATAGCGGAATTTACCATTTTCAACGCACATTCAAATCCGAACCCAGCCTTAATAAGTTTTTCCATTAAATTTGCAGCAAAAGAAGAATCTATCGCCGCTGACGCTCCACAGCCCATTCCGTCTGAGAGAATCATAACATATTTACCCTTGCCGTCTGAAAAACAAGTGTAAGTATCGCCCGAAACCTTTTGCCCTTTACAGTTAATCTGGCACACGCCAAAGTTGACTTTATAATTTTTCTTTTCTGCAAGATTTATCATTGTAATATCGGTGCCATTTGTGATACACGGTGTATCGAATTTAACAGCGCAAAGCTGCGAAAGACGGTTTACAAGCTCCAATTTTGGTACACTGTTCTTTTGTCGTTTTGCAATGATTTCAACGCTTAGATTTCGCTCATTATCATACTTACAAGCAACATCGGTGCTGGCTATGCCGATTGAGCGCAAAAGTGTGTCAACTCTTGAAGCAGTTTCGGTATCAAATCGTTGTGTTTCGTTAAACTCGACCGCCAAGTCGTAAAGCATATCTGAAAGTCCGTCAACCTGACTTGAAATGACATTTCTGATTTGCGTTACCCTTTCATTTTCGCAAGCAGCAATATCATATTTTTTGTATTTTTTGCAAAGTGCATTTGTAACCTCATTTGGCTTTAAACAACGCTTTTTAAGCGAGGGCGGCATAACATTATCGGTTAAAAATCCGTTTTTCTTAAAGGTCTTTGTCATTTCAAAAAACGCTTCGTAGGTTTCTTTTTTTCTGTGAGCATAACAATGAAAATTCAAACCGCAATCAGCACAACATTCCTTTTGCATTTGTGCAAACAAATCACAAACCGAAACCTTTCCCCTTTTATCAAGCTTTTGCCCTATTTCGTTAACATTTCTCGAAACCTCGTGCATTGCATTTGAAGCAAACTTTAACCTTTGAACAATATTTTTTCGCATTGAGTCAATTCTCGGCAGACTCGGCGGTGGTAAAAACATATCTAAAAACACCTTATCAAAGCTTTTCGGGATTGCCAAAAACAGCATTGAGCCCACAAAAAATTCCGTATATACAACTGACAAAGAGCTGTTTTTAAAAAAGCCGATTAAAACGCAGGTTGCACCGAGAAAAAATCCTAAAATACAAAATATTTTTCCTGTTCGCCCTGCAACGCCTGCTAACATTCCGCCAAAAGCATAGGCACCGATTAAAAAGAAAAGATTGTCGCTTGTAAAGCTCATTGCAAAGCCGAGTGAAACAGCGCAAACAGCGGCGGTATTTACCGAGCCGAAACGAGCAGATAAAAGAATTATTAATACCGCAAAAATTCTTGCAGGTGAAGCAAAAAGAATTGTGTAATCGTTAAGCGACATCAAAATTATAGAAACCGACATAATTACCGAGCAAATTTTAATGCTTGACATTCTCGAAAGCGGTTTTGAAGTATTTAATACAGGCAACGCACTGTTGAAAAAATAAGTTGCTGAAAGAGATAACAAGCTTTCGCCTGTAATTCTTATATAATACTGCATATTCAGCTTTACAGAAACGAACAAAGAAACAGCGCCAAAAGCAGAGCAAACAAGGCAGGTAAAAAGCGAAAAGAAAAGCGAATTTTTCTTTTCGTAAATGTTTAAAGAAATAAATTTTATTGCCGCTGCTAAAACGCAAAGTCCTATGTAATAAGCAGAAAAGCCTGAATTCGCAGGTGAGATTGAGCCTAAAATGCAGCCGAAAAGGCCTGAAAAAACCTGATAGATTGATAACGAAGAAACAAACGCATAGCCAAACGGCATAAACGAGCCAAACACTACCGTTCTTGACAGCAAAAAGCCAAACAGTGCGCAAAGCAATTCTGAAACAATAGTTTTTTTAACATCGCTTAGTTTTAATACCTGTATTTTTTTGATTGCTGTTCGCATAACAAATCACCCATTAAAAATTTTTGCAAATACAATTATATGCTGAAAATTTTGCAAAAATTGTCGCTTCAAAGATAGCGCTTATTAAGACTTTTTGCAAAAAAGCCTTAAAATTTGAAGTTTTAACAGCTTTTCTTACTGTTTTTTATCGAAAAAAGCGATGAAAAGTTTTTACTTTTTGCTTTTCTTTCAACAAAATGAGGGCATTTTTCATTTTTTAAGCTAACCGCTGACGGAAGTTTTAATTCACAAACACCGTCAATTTGGTATTTGCAGTTTAAAGAACAAGGAATCATTGACATAAAATTCACCTACAAATTATTATTTTTAAAATTTTCTTTAATATTCATAAAATCATTTGAATTAATACCAATTTTAAAGTCAAAATATTTTTAGATAAATTTTTAGGAGGCTTTTTAATGAAAAAATATTCTTTTCTTTTTATAATAGCTGTTTTTGCACTAATCATTGCGGTTGTAACACCTGAGCTTATGTATGTTTCATTGCCAAAGGTTGAGTATTTAAAGGTAAAAAAGCTAAGCACAGATTTATCCGTTGCGGTTAAAGGTAAAATTTCAAAAGACGAAAACGGGAAATATTTTGCTAACCTTTTTATCGGTGAAGATGTTTTTTCAAAGATTAAAAAAGGGCAAAATTTAACTATTAGCGGAAGTGCTTTTGAAAAGACATACAAAGGTAAAATAACAAGTATTGGTGAAGTGACAAACGGTGAAGACTCTATTGCTTATGTACAAGCAACAGCTAAAATCAGTAACCCAAAAAGGCAACTAAAATCCGGCTTTAACATAAAGGCAAATGTGATTACAAAAAAGATAAAAAATAAGATTATTATTCCGTCAAACAGCATTTTGCAAGACAAAAAAGGCGAATATATCTACAAAATAAATAAAACTAAGGCTGAAAAGGTTTATATTAAAACAGGCGAAATAACCGATAAAGGCACTGTTATAAAAACAAATTTAAAAGAAAATGATTATATAGTTTTAAATCCCGAAAAATTAAAGGCCAAAAAGGAAGATGTTGTGATAAAAAATGTTTGATTTATTAAGATTAAGCTTTAAAAATATTTTTGCAAAGAAGTTTAGAACAATACTTACAATACTCGGTGTCAGCGTTGGAGTTGCAAGCGTTATGCTTGTTAACACAATAAGCGATACAGGCATTAAAAAAATAAACGGAGAGCTTGACTCCTTAGGGCTAAATGGCATTACTTTTTCGGCAAGAAATGCTACTGTTACCAATGACGACTTAAAAACCATCGCTAAGCAAAAAGGGGTAAAATCTGTCGCACCGATTCTTACTAACAAATCTGAAATTTCAAATAGCTTTAAATCGCAAGATATTATTCTTTGGGGAATTGACAAAAACGCAAAGCAGGTTATTTCGCTTGATATTCTTTACGGAAATGCTTTTGATGAATATGATATTGCTTCAAAAAGCAACACTTGCTTAATAGACAAAGCGACTTCTAAAAAGCTTTTTGGCAGAGAAAATTCGGTTGGCAAAAGCGTTTCGATTTTAATAAACGGTGCTTATAAAAACTTTATTATCAAAGGTATTGCACAGTCAGACAGCGGCATTTTGCAAAGTATTATGGGAACCGCTTTGCCTTGTTTTTGCTATATTCCCTACACCACTATGCAGCTTGAGCTTTCTTCAAATATGCTTTATCAAATAGCAGCAAAGATTGATGAAAAGTATTCTGCCACTACTGTTTCAAAAAACATTAAAGGAATTTTAGATAATGAAAAAGGGGTAAAAAACAGCGTTTTAAGCGGTGATTTAGCTTCATCACGCACAACTCTTACAAGCCTTTTAAGCACAGTTTCGGCAGTGTTTACTGTAATAGGTCTGATATCGTTGTTTGTTTCATCGCTTGGAATTTTGACTGTTATGTTGGTTTCGGTTAACGAACGAACAAAGGAAATCGGCATTAAAAAAGCGGTAGGTGCGTCCTTTTACAACATTTTATCAGAATTTTTGTTTGAAGCGTTGACTATTTGTTTAATAGGAAGTATAATCGGAAGTGTATTTGGTATTTCGATTATAGCTTTTGCTAATCTTACTTTTGGTATTAGCATTGAGTTTTCTTTTAAGAATATTTTTATCGCAGTTTTTGGCGCTTGCTTTACAGGTGTAGTTTTTGGCATTTACCCTGCTATAAAAGCGGCAAAAATGAATCCTTGTGAGGCTTTAAGATATGAGTAGTGTAATTTTAGGCGATGAATTTTTCGCTAAAAAGTTTAAAAATTCAATATTGATTTCGCAAAACAAAAATTTAAGCGAGCCTGTTGCTTCGCACCCTGATATGAATTTGTTTGTGTGTGATAAAACTGCTTTTTTACCAAAAAATTCACCGCTTGAAAGCGTTTTAAAGGAAAAAGGCTACAACGTAATTTTCATAAAAAATGAATTAAAAAGCGAGTACCCTTTTGATGTTTTGTTTAATGCAAAAATTGTTGATGATACTGCTATTTTAAACGAAAAAACAATAGCAAAAGAAATTTTAGAATACCTTAAAGAAAGCAATAAAACTATTATTAATGTTAACCAAGGCTATGCGGCTTGCTCTGTTTTAGCGCTGAATAAAAACGCCTTTATCACTTCGGATAAAGGCGTTGCAAAGGTATTAAAGGAAACAGGAAAAGATGTTTTGAAAATTTGTGAGGGCTACATAAATATAAAAGATTATTCTTACGGGTTTATCGGCGGTGCAAGCGGATTTATAGACGGTATTTTATATTTCTTCGGTGATATAACCTGCCACCCTGATTTTAAATTAATTGATGAATTTTTAAGAAAAAATAATGTTAAATACAAGTATTTCAATACACCACTTAAAGATATTGGCGGATGCATTGAAATTTAAAAGCGAAACGCAAAAGCGTTTCGCCTTTTTTAATTATTCTTCAAAGCCACTATTAATCGGCTCGCAAATGAATATGTTTTCAAATTCATCTTCTAATGCGTCTTTAGCTGATTTTGCGTCATCTTTTGTTTCAAACAAACCGAAAATGCTCGGTCCACTACCTGAAAGCGAAGCGGCTAATGCACCATTTTCGATTAATTTTTGTTTAACGCTTAAAAAGTCGCTGTCATAAAGATTTTCAAAAACATTTTCGCAGTTTTCTGCAACCGCATATAAGTCCCCTTCGCAAATTGCTTCAACTAACTCATTTGTTTTTGGGTGTTCAACTTCGCCTAAAGAATCAAATTTTGCATACATTTCACCAGTTGAATTTTTGGTTCCGTTTTTAATGATAACAAAAGTACATTCTGGCAAGTCAGGCAATGGTGTTAAAATGGTACCTTTGCCCTCTGCTAATTGTGTTGCACCGTTTATAAAGAACGGAACATCAGCACCTAAATTTTCGCAAATTGTCATTAACTGGTCATCTTCAAGATGAGTTTCATAAATCATATTTAAAGCGACTACAACCGCAGCGGCATCAGATGAGCCGCCGCCAAGTCCTGCTGCAACAGGAATACGCTTTTTAATTTTTATTTCTGCACCGCCATTAATTTCGGTGTAAGAAAAAAACTCTTTTGCTGCGCAAAAAGCGATATTATTTTCATCGCTTGGCAGACTTTCATCAGAGCATTTTACCGTTATTTCATCATCTTTTGAAACAGTTACAGTATCGTAAATATCAATAGCCTGCAACACCATTTCAACAGTATGAAAATCATCGGTTTTTCCTGTAATGTCGAGATTCAAGTTGATTTTCGCATACGCTTTTAACGAAACCGAATCAGCCATTTTTATTCTCCTTTAAAAACTCTTTGATTCTTGAAAGAGCAATTTTCAGATTTCCCAAACTATTGCAATAAGAAACCCTGATAAATCCTTCACCACATTCGCCAAATGCATTGCCAGGAACTGTTGCAACCTTTTTCTCTTTTAAAAGGCGTTCGCAAAATTCATCGCTGCTTAGTCCGCTTGATTTTATGCAAGGAAATACATAAAATGCACCTTTCGGCTCAAACACCGATAATCCCATTTTACGAAATTCATTGACAACATAAGTTCTTCTGACATCGTATTCTGCTCGCATAGTGGCAATATCTTCATCACCATTTTTAAGTGCTTCAATTGCGGCAAATTGCGAAACAGTTGGCGAACTCATTATACCGAATTGATGAATTTTTGTCATTTGCTTACAAATCGGAGCAGGACATAAAATGTAGCCCAAACGCCAACCAGTCATAGAATAAGCCTTTGAAAAGCCTGAAATTAAAATCGTTCTTTCTTTCATATCATCAATTTGAGCAATTGAAGTATGCGGTTTGTCACCATATGTAAGCTCAGAATAGATTTCATCAGATAAAACAATTATATTTGTTCCCTTTAAAACCTCGGCAATTTTTTCAAGGTCTTGTCTTTCCATAATTGCACCTGTCGGGTTATTAGGAAACGGTAAAATAAGCATTTTGGTTTTTTTGGTAATTGCTGATTTTAACTCATCAGCAGTTAATCTGAATTCATTTTCCGCTTTTGTATTAACAATTACAGGAACACCGCCTGCCATTTTCACAATAGGAACATAGCAAACAAACGATGGCTCAGGAATAATAACCTCGTCGCCCTCGTTTATAATTGCACGAATACCAAGGTCAATAGCTTCCGAGCCGCCGACCGTTACCAAAATTTCCTCTTGTGCAGAATATTTTAATTTATATTTTCTTTTATAATAATTTGAAATTTCCTTACGAAGTTCAATTAAACCTCTGTTGCTTGTATATCTTGTTTTTGATTTTTCAAGCGCATCAATACCTGCTTGTCTTATATGCCAAGGGGTTTTGAAATCAGGCTCCCCTACACCGAGTGAAATTACATTTTCCATTTGCTCGGCAATATCAAAAAACTTTCTGATGCCTGACGGTTTAATATTAACTACTGAGGAATTCAATATTTCGTCATAGTTAATCAAAACGAATATGTCCCCCTGTCGTCTTTATCACTTTCAATAAGCTTTACGCCGACTTCTTTATATCTACGAAGTACAAAATGAGTTGCAGTTGATTCAATATTATCCATAACAGCAAGGCGTTTCGCAACAAAAAGTGCAACCTCTTTAAAGGAACGACCTTTAACAGTAACGCTTAAATCATAACCGCCTGACATAAGATAAACCGACTCAACCTCGTCCATTTTCATAATTCTTTCAGCAATTTCCTCAAAGCCCAAATTCTTTTGCGGAATAACCTTTAACTCAATCAAAGCGGTAACATGAACATCGCTGACCTTATCCCAGTCAATAATTGCTTTATAACCGCAAATAATTTTCTCCTTTTCCGCCTGTTTAATTAATTCGGATACTTTTTCTTCGCTTTCGCCTAACATTGAAGCGATATCAGCAGGAGTATATCTTGCGTCCTCTTCTAATATTTTAAATAATTTTTCAAGTTTTTTGTTCATAAGAATTCTCCTTTCAAAATTACATCTTTTTGATTTTTCTTACGCGTTTTAATTTTTTTCTTCTTCGTGAACGCTTTACATTACCAAAAACAATAAGCAAAATCACAATTATAACAAACGCCGCTAAAAGCACTAAGAAAAACGGAAGTGCTAAAAAGTCTTTAAATATTTTTGTAATAAAAAGCCAAGTGCTGCGATTGATTTTTTCTTTATTTACAAGGTTTACCTTTGCAATTTCACTACCAGCACATTTTATGCTGACATAGCCTAAAATTTGCCCTTTTTCAACTGGTGCTTGAACAACATTATCCTTCAAAACAACATCGTAAATAAGGCTTTCGTTATCAATTTCTTTTGGGATAATTACTGTAACATTCTTTTGCGGATAAAGCTGAATAAAATCAGTATCACCCGATAATTCAACCTTCATTTCATCAATAATTTCTTCTGTATCAGCTACAATTCTTGATTCAAAATTTTCAAATGCCCATTTATAAAGGTTTTTTGAATCTGAAAACTCTGTTCTTGTTGCATTATCGCCACCCATTACAATACACATATAATTGTAACCGTCTTTTGAAGCGGTAGAAGCAACACATCTTCCCGCAGGTGTTGTAAAGCCTGTTTTAATGCCCTTAACATAGGAATAATACATTGTAGTTGCAGGGTTAATTAAAAAGTTAGTAGTAACAACCATTCTCTTTTTATGCTTATTAGATTCAGGTGCATAATAAATCGGCTGTGAGCAAATATCTAAAAAGTTAGGTAATTTAATAGCATATTTACAAAGCTTAATCAAATCACGAATTGTAGTATAATGATTTTCATCGTGAAGTCCTGTTGCGTTTACAAAATGGGTATTATTCATTTTAAGATTTTTCGCCTTTTGGTTCATAAGCGTAACAAAATCTTTACCCGTTTGCTTTTCAACATAATCAACAATAACATTAGCAGCGTCTGCCGCTGAGCATACCATCAAAAGATTAACGCAAGTTCTAAGACTTACTACTTCATCAGGCAAAAGTCCGCCTGTTGTAAGGTCAGAGCCAAAAAGACTTTCGATATTATTTTTTGTAACAGTCGCTTCATCATCTAAATTAGTACAGTTATCCAACAAAATAACTGCTGTCATAATTTTTGTGATTGAAGCAGGATAACGCTTCTGGTCAATATTCTTTTCAAACAAAATATCATCAGTATCAAGACTAATAAGTGCAGCCGCCTCAGATTTAACCTTAAAACCTTTGGTTTTATATGAAGCACTTGCTGTAAAACAAAAGCTTGATAATGTTATACAAAACACAAGTAAAAAACTCGCCAATTTTTTCATTTACAAAAAAACTCCTTAAAATTTCAAAATATATCTGGAAAATTTTTAAAAAATATTATATAATAAAGTTATTATATCATAAATATTATAATTTTTAAATAGGAAATTTAAAAATAAAGGAGGTTTTTTTGAAAAAATGGTTTATGTTACTGGTGATATGCACGGTGATCAGTTGCGTTTTAACACAAAAGAGATTAAAAACCTGAAAGCTGGCGACACTTTAATTGTTTGTGGCGATTTCGGATTTATTTGGGACGACTCAAAAGCCGAAAAAAGCTTTTTGAAATGGCTTGGTACCAGAAAATATAATATCGGTTTTGTTGACGGACCTCATGATAATTACGACAGAATTAATGCTTGTAAGCAAACAGTTTTTAAAGGTGGCCTTGTTCACAGAATAAGCGGAAACCTTTTTCACCTTTGCAGAGGACAGGTTTTTGATATTGACGGATATAAAATTTTCACCTTCGGTGGCGGCGAAAGCTCGGATAAGGATTTGAGAATTGACTCAAACAGTTGGTTTAAAGATGAGTTGCCTACCCCTCAGCAAATGTTGCAGGGCGCTGAAAATCTTGATGAGAATAATCTGGAAATTGATTATATTATCACTCACGAGCCACCAAGTGTTATTAAAAAATCAATTCAGCTTCGTGCTGGAAAGACCGAATATGTTAACAAACTAAACGGTTATTTAGAGGAAATTAACAGGGGCGTTAATTTTAAAAAGTGGTTTTTCGGCTCAGTTCACGAGGACAAGCCTATTACAAAAAAACACATTGCGGTGTTTGAAAAGGTTTTGCCTATAGATTATGAGGCTTAAAATATCATAAATTCCCGCAAAAATTCGCCTTTTTTGAAAAGAAAAGTTAAAAATTTAACAAAAAGGCTTGAAATTTTGCCGTTTATGGTATAAAATATATAAGACATCTAAATATTAGGAGGAAATTAATTATGTCAGTAAAAGTTGCTATTAATGGTTTCGGCCGTATCGGTCGTCTTGCATTCAGACAAATGTTTGGTGCTGAAGGCTACGAAGTTGTTGCAATCAACGACTTAACAGATCCTAAAATGCTCGCTGATCTTTTGAAATATGATACAGCGCAAGGCGGTTACTGCGGTAGAATCGGAGAAAATCTTCACACAGTTGAAGCAGGCGAAGACTCAATCACAGTTGACGGCAAAAAAATTACTATTTATGCTAAACCAAACGCTGCAGAACTTCCTTGGAGCGAACTTGGTGTAGACGTTGTACTTGAATGTACAGGTTTCTACTGCTCAAAAGCTAAATCACAAGCTCATATTGATGCTGGTGCTAAAAAAGTTGTTATTTCTGCTCCTGCAGGTAACGACCTCAAAACAATCGTTTTCTCAGTAAACGAAGGTACATTAACTTCTGAAGATAACATTATCTCAGCTGCTTCTTGTACAACTAACTGCTTGGCTCCTATGGCTGACGCACTTAACAAATATGCACCAATCCAAAGCGGTATCATGTCAACAATCCACGCTTACACAGGCGACCAAATGATTCTTGACGGTCCACATAGAAAAGGCGACCTTCGTCGTGCAAGAGCTGGTGCTGCTAACATCGTTCCTAACTCAACTGGTGCTGCTAAAGCAATCGGTCTTGTTATTCCAGAGTTAAACGGTAAGCTTATCGGTTCTGCTCAAAGAGTTCCTGTTCCAACAGGTTCAACTACTATTCTTACTGCAGTTGTTAAAGGCGACAATGTTACTGTTGAAGGTATCAACGCTGCTATGAAAGCTGCTGCTTCAGAAAGCTTTGGTTACAATGAAGATCCTATCGTTTCTTCAGACGTTATCGGTATGAGATTTGGTTCTCTCTTTGATGCTACTCAAACAATGGTATCAAAAATCGCTGATGATTTATATGAAGTACAAGTTGTTTCTTGGTATGATAACGAAAATTCATACACATCACAAATGGTTAGAACAATTAAATACTTCGCTGAATTAGCATAATTTAGATTGACACAAATTAAAACACCGCAGAAATGCGGTGTTTTTTGTTGTAAATTTTTATAATAATTCAAAAACAAATGCAAAAACTATATTAAACAAATTATAGGAGTAGCATTATGAGTAAAAAAGACAAAAAATCAACCAAAGAACTCTCATCAACCTCAATTGTGGGTGAGCCTGAAACTGCTTTTGAAATGATAAATAAATACGGTACCTATGAAATTCAACCAACTGCCGATACCGATAACGAATTCCCTTGTATAGCGCAGGGCAGTCCTAAACAAACTGAAAATTTGAAAACCAAAGCAGAATCCGAAACAAAATAGAAACCTAAACTTTGCAAGGTTATTTCATATTCGCTCAACACAAAAATCCACCCGCTGAATGTGCGAGTGGATTTTTATTCTTTAATCAAATTATAATACCAAACCTAAAACAAAAGCGCCAACTACTATTAATCCAAAGAGAATGGCAATCCACTTTGTCCAACGAGCAAGTACTGCATCAACTGCTCTTGCTTTACCTTTTGAAAGGAATGTATCAGCGCCACCAGAAATA
>CACZIY010000014.1 GCA_902781345.1 Oscillospiraceae bacterium
ATTTTTTCATTTTTTCCTTTCAGCGTGCCGTTCATAGCAATTTTTCCGTTTATGCTGATTGCACTTGCTTCAAGTTGCAGTGCCGCCGAGATAGTAAACAAAGAATTTGGAATTGAGCAGTCGACAGATACCGAAGAATGAATGTTTAATATACATTAAAACCCGTATGTTTTAAAACATACGGGTTAATTTTTTAATTCTCATCTTCAATTTGTTTGATTTTATCAAGTCTTGCTTGATGGCGACCGCCCTCATATTCGGTTTCAAGAAAAATATCAACAAGCTCTAATGCAAACAAGTCGCCCAAAACTCTGCCGCCTAAACACAAAATGTTTGTGTCGTTATGAAGTCGGGTGAACTTAGTTGAAAAATGGTCGGTACATACTGCTGCACGAATTCCTTTTACTTTGTTAGCCGCAATTGACATTCCAATACCTGTTCCGCAGATTAAAAAGCCTTTTTCTGCTTCGCCACAAGAAACCGATTTTGCAACAGGAAGCGCAATATCGGGATAATCAACCTTTTCGCCGTTATAAGTGCCGAAATATTTATATTCAAGCCCTTTTTCTTCTAAATGCTTACAAATTTTTTGTGCTAATTCATAGCCGCCGTGGTCTGAACCGATTGCTATCATTTTAATGTACCTCTCTTTTTAATTAATTCCCTGCTCGCTTGCGGTAATCGCAAATAAGTCGGGGTTATTTTTTCGGCTGAAACTGCCGTATCTTTATATTTTTCACCTAATTTGCAAATTGCAACTGCATCAGGATATCTGACATTTTCATTTGCAACCAAAAATTCTAAATCGCTGAAATTATTTTCGCAAACTTTAAAACCATCACCACACAAAATTATCGGTTTTTGATAGCTTTTTAACTCTTTTTCCAAATCGGCAATAGAAATTGCCCTGTCTTCACAAAGTCTTTTAATTTCACCATTTTCGCTTTCAAAAATCGCATTATAAACCTGCTTACATCTTGCGTCCATAACTGCACATAAAATACCGTTATGTACTGTTGCTGCGGTTGAAGCAATCGCTTCTAAGGTTGAAACTGCAACGCAAGGTGTATCAAACGGTGCTGCAATGCCTTTCGCAGTTGCCATACCAATTCTTAGTCCTGTAAATGAGCCAGGACCTTTTGTTATAGCGATTAAATCAATATCTTTTGCGCTTATTTTTGCTTCGTCAGTAACTTCGGCAATAAGCGGTAAAAGCGTTTGCGAATGAGTAAGACCGTTATTTACAAGTCGACTGCTCGATTTTTCGCCATTTAAAGTTGCAACAGAACAACTGACACTTGCCGAGTCAATTCCTAAAATTATCATAAATCAATTCCTTTTATTTCAAAAATTCTCTCGTTTTCATCTTCGCCTTTTGAAATATCAATTCTGATATAGTTTTCTGGCAAAACATTTTCAATTATTTCAGACCATTCGCAAATAACAACGCCGCCCATTTCGCAATACTCGAAAAAGTTAGTTGAATAAAGGTCGTCAAAGGTTTCAATTCGATACATATCAAAATGGAAAATCGGCAATTTCCCGCCCCTATACTCATTTACAATAGCAAATGTCGGTGATGAAGTTTCACCCTCATAGCCGCAAGATGCCGCAAAATATCTTGTAAAGGTTGTTTTGCCCATACCCATACCGCCGAAAAAGGCGATAAAATCGTTTGGCTTAACCTTTTTTGAAAGCTTTTCGGCAATTGATTTTGTATCGTTTTCACATTTTGAAATAAATTTAGCCATTAAATATTATCCCTCAAATACATAGTTCGCATATGGCGGTTTTTGTAAACCGAAACCACAAGCCCGATACTCATAAACAAACAAACAAGTGAAGAACCGCCTGCTGAGAAGAACGGTAATGTTACACCGATAACAGGTAAAAGCGAAAGCACCATTCCTGTATTGATAAGCAACTGAGCCGCTAACATACCGAATGTACCTGCACAAATAATTTTACCTGCCGTATCCTTAGAAACTGTGCTAACATAAAGAATTCTCGCTAAAATAGCAATCAAAATTACAAAAACCAACAAGCAACCGATAAGTCCTAATTCCTCACCTGCAACTGAAAGAATAAAGTCATTATGCGCTTTTGGCACAGCATTAATCTGCGTTTTTGCGCCGTTTAAATAGCCTTGTCCAAAAATTCCGCCTGAGCCTATCGCTTTGATAGACTGTAACTGCTGATAACCAAAGTTTTCAGCGCTTGATTCCAAATCAAAAATAATAGCAAAACGCTGACGCTGGAAATCAGATAATCCATAAAACCAAACCACAGGAGAAGCTACAGCAAGAATAGATAAGCCAATCAAGAAATAGCGAAGTTTTACCCCTGCCATATAAAGCATTGAAAGGAAAATTACTACCATAACTGACGCTGTTCCAAGATCTCGTTGAAAAGCCATAACAAGTGCAGGTGCCGCCATACCGTGAATTACAAGCAATAAGACATTGTGAAATTTATTGATATTTTCAGGCTTAATTGAAGAAACATGCTTTGCAAAGGTTAAAATCATAAAGATTTTAATAAGCTCGCTGACCTGCAACGACATATCAAAAGGCAGTCTAATCCAAGCCCTGTTATCAGAGCCTTCAGGTGCATAGCCTATTTCATAGGTAATTACAAGAAGCGCTATTGTTGCGACAATATAAACAGGATAAATTTTTGTCAGTCTTGAATAGTCGAACAACGAAATTATAATTGCAACGCCTACGCCTATTAACATTGATGCTAATTGAACGCCGACTGTTTTAAAGCCTGTCGGCGAAAAAATAAGCATTGAGCCGTAAAGAGAAGCTATAATACACAAAAGCAATAAAAGCTTATCGGTTTCTCTTATGTAATCGGCAATATTTTGCCAAAATTTCTTCAAAGTGCTTTTTCCTTTCTTATTTTAATTCAACAATTGTAACGCCATTTTCACCCTCGCCAAATGTGCCAACTCTAAAAGTTCTAACGCTTGGGTGTTTTCGCAAGTAAGTGTGAAGTCCTTTTCTTAATGCGCCTGTTCCTTTACCGTGAATAATAGTAAAGCTTGAAACAGAACTTAACAAAGCATTATCAATAAATCGGTCAATTTCAATACTCGCTTCATCAACCGCCATACCTCTTACATCAATTTCAAGCATAGCAGAACGGGTTATACTGCTGTCAACCCCTGTTCTTTTTACAACCGATTTAGGAATATTTACCTGCTTTTCTTCGACAAGCCTTACGCCTGCCATTTCAATTTTCATTTTCATAATACCTGCTTGCACCAAAATTTTACCCTTGCTATCAGGCAAATTCAGCACAACCGCTTTTGTATTTGTATCAGGCAATAACACTGTATCGCCTACTTTAAGCGGACGAGGTAATTTATAATCATCTTTATACCTTTCGCCAGATGACGAAATTTTATCTAACTTTTCAAAGCTTCTTTTAGCGAGTTTTTCAGCGTCAACCTCTGTCTTTTTCAGCTTTTTAAGCTGTTTTAACTCATCTAAAAGCCTGTTTGCCTCAATTCTCGCATTATCGGTAATAATTCTCGCTTGAGCTTTTGCGTTTTCGATTTTTTCGTTATATTCTTTACGCAAATTCTCGCTTTTTTCAGTAAGAACTTTTACCTGATTTTCTGCGTTTTTCAAATTTTCTTCCGCTGATTTTAATTTATCGTCAAGTGTTTTTTGCCTTGTTTCAAGCTCGGCAATTACTCGCTCTAATCGGTTATCATCAGCCGAAATTAAATCAGAAGCACGATTTATAATAGTTTCGTCCATTCCGAGTTTCTTGGAAATGGCGAAAGCGTTTGAACGACCTGGAACACCAACTAAAAGTCTGTATGCAGGTGCTAAGGTTTTTACATCAAACTCGCAGCTTGCATTTTCAACACCCTCAGTATCAAGTGCATAGGTTTTGAGCTCGGCATAGTGAGTTGTAGCACCGAGTGTTGCGCCAAAACGGCGGAAGGTTTCTAAAATTGAAGTTGCAAGTGCTGCACCCTCAACAGGGTCAGTACCTGAACACAATTCATCAAGCAATACAAGCGAATTATTATCAACCTTATCTAAAATTGAAACTATATTTTTAATATGCGAAGAAAAGGTTGAAAGCGACTGCTCAATGCTCTGCTCATCACCAATATCGGAAAATACATTATCAAAAACTGCTGCGCTTGAACCTTGCGAGCAAGGTATCATCATACCGCTTGAAGCCATTAAGGTTAAAAGACCGATTGTTTTGATTGTAACGGTTTTACCACCTGTATTAGGACCTGTAATAACTAACATTTTATAGTCTTTACCAAGTGTTACGCTAATTGGCACAACCTTTTCTTTATCAAGCAAAGGGTGGCGAGCGTTAACAAAATCAATAAAGCATTTATCATTCAACTCAGGCTTTACAGCGTCCATTTTTATAGCTAATTTTGCTTTTGCAAAAATATAATCAAGTTCAACTAAAATTGAAAGTGAATTTAAAATGCTGTCTTTAATTTCTGCAACCGCTGCAGAAAGCTCAAACAAAATTCTTTCAATTTCATCTTGCTCTTTTGAGCGTAAAATTTTAATTTCATTATTCGCTTCAACTACTGCCATAGGCTCTACAAAAACAGTTGAGCCTGTTGAAGAAGTATCGTGAACAAGTCCTGCAATTTCAGCCTTAAACTCAGTTTTAACAGGCACAACAAATCTACCGTTTCGCTGGGTAACAATTGCGTCTTGCAAATACTTTTGAGTAGTTTGCGAACGAGTGATTTTTTCTAACTTTTCACGAATTCCATTGCTGATATTAACGATTTTTCGTCTGATTGAAAACAACTCAGGCGAAGCGTTATCGCTAATTTCCTCATCGTTAATAATGCAGGTTAAAATTCTATCAGAAAGCCTTTTATTCTCATATAGATTTTCAAAAAAGCCATCAAGCGAAGTTTTTATGTTTTCGGAATGTGAACGCCAATCTTTTAATTTGGTAACATTTTTTAAAACGCCTGCAATTCTTAACAATTCTGAATTATTAAGCATTCCGCCAGATTCGGCTCTGTTTAACGCTTCAAAAACATCTTTTGCACCAGCAAAAGGCGGCGTTGAAAATCCCGAAATTAATTTAAAAGCGTCATCGGTACGCTCGATTAGTTTTTTTGCTTTTTCAAGTGAGGTTTCAGGCACTGTTTCCAATGCTTTTTGCTTTGCACCGTCACTTACCGCCATATCCTTCAAAAGCAAAAGAATTTTATCAAATTCCAATGACTTAAAATGTTTGTTCATTTTTAAATCTAATTCCTCATTTGTTTGTAAAATTCAAGTGTTTTATAGTTTTTCTCCGTTTGTGAGATAATAAAGTTCTCACTTACCCCTGCTAAAAGCTGTTCGCTTTTTTCATTTATTTTGAAAGAAAAAGCCTTTTTAGCATCAGAATAAATAATATGTCGCATTGCGGCAAAAACGCTGTTTGATAAAGAAATATGGCTTTCATTTTTGCAGTTTTCGCAAAAAACCACGCCATTTAATACATCAAATCCAACATTTTCAATTTTGTCATTTTTGCATTTTGCGCATGCGATTAAATCAGGACAATAGCCTGAATACTTTGCTATTTCAAGTTCAAAAACCGCCTTTATAAACTCTTTTGACTTTTTATTTTCACACAAAAGATAAAGGCAGTTTAATGTTAATTTTAAATACTCTTCGGCAGGCTCAAAAACCGGTGCTAAATTCAACAGCAATTCACAAAAATAGCCTGCTAAAGCCAATGATGCTATATCATTTCTAAGCCCAAAAAATATTTCTTTCGAGCGTGCAGAATTGATTTTATATGTATCTTTCGATTGATAGATTTCAAGCTCGGAAAAGGAAAGCAAAGAGGTTGCGGCAACATTTTTTGATTTAACCTTTAAAGCGCCTGGGGCAAACGCACGAATCAACCCTAAATCAGCCGTAAGGATTGTTACAAGTCGGTCATTCTCGCCGACTTTCTGCTCCTTTATTATCAACCCCGTAGTATTGTTCAGGCTCATTTGAGTTTGTCCTTTCCTCTTCTAAAATGCCTTTAAACCTTAAATAGTCATCAACTTTTCCGCTTTTTGAAAATATATCCCAATAATCATTCATATAAATCACTCCGCTATTATTTTGCGAAGTGATTTTCAAAAAATAAATAGTAAATTAATCCAAACCCAAACTGTGAATAACTGTGTTTTGAGTTCGCCAATTATCTTTTACCTTTACCCATAGCTTTAAATTAACCTTTATTTCAAAAAAACTTTCAAGGTCTCGTCGAGCATTAGAGCCGACTCTTTTTAACATATTACCGCCTTTGCCGATAATAATGCCCTTGTGGCTTTGCTTTTCACAATAAATTACCGCATCAACATCTAAAATATCAGCGTCTTGTCTTTCAGAAAAACGCTCAATATCAACAGCGATACCGTGAGGTATTTCCTTGTCAAGTGAACGCAACAATTTTTCTCTAATCATTTCAGCTGCGATTACTCTTTCAGGTTGGTCGGTAAATGAATTATCATCAAAATAATGCACTGAAGGAACAGCGAATTTTTTAAGCTCTTCAAACAATTCATCAACGCCTTCGCCGTTTTTTGCGCTGACAGGAACAACCGCCGAAAAATCAAAAAGCTCTGTATAACTTTTAATTATTTCAAAAAGCTCTTGCTTTTCTTCAAGCAAATCAATCTTATTAACTGCAAGAACTGCGTTAAGTTTTCGCTGTTTAAACTTTTCAATTAAATCCTTTTCGGCAGGGGTAATTTTATTATCAGCCTCAACAACTAAAAGGCAACAATCAACATCTTCCATACCGTCGCCAACTGCTTTTACCATATACTCGCCTAATTTGTTTTTTGGCTTATGTAATCCAGGAGTATCAATAAAAACCAGTTGCATTTCATCTTTTGTTACAATTCCTGAAATTTTTGTTCTGGTAGTTTGCGGTTTATCAGAAACAATCGCAACCTTTTGACCGATAATTTTATTTAAAATTGTAGATTTACCAACATTCGGCTTGCCTACAATTGCAATAAAAGCTGAAGTAGTTTCTTTCATATTATTCATCGTTATTTAATATCACGAGGTTGACCGATTAATGTCATAACCTCTTCTTCACGCTCTCTCATTTTTGATGCTTCAATACCACCGTTTTCGTGGTCATAACCCAATAAGTGTAATACCGAATGAGTTGTAAGGAAGCCTAACTCTCTGCGGAGAGTGTGGTCATATTCTTCAGCTTGAAAAACTGCTCTTTCAACTGAAATGACAACATCGCCAAGAATTTTAAATCCTGTTTCGGGATTTGTTGGATAATCATCACCGCTTCCCATTGGGAATGATAAAACATCGGTAGGCTTATCAATATTTCTGTATTTTTTATTTAATTCTCTTATTTTTTCATTATCAACAAAAGTTATATTAACCTCATATTCGCCTGTTAATTGCTCAAGCTTAATAACAGCATTGCAACATCTGCGCAACAAAATTCTGATACCTGTTGGGATTTTCACTGCTTTCTGGTCATTAATAATTACTACTTTTACTCTATCCATTTTGTTTTATCCTTTCATATCTTATTTTTTATAATTTCTCTTTAATTTTTCATTTTCTGCTTTTTCGTATGCCTTTACGATTGACTGAACTAATTTATGTCTTACAACATCTTTTTCGCTAAGTCTTATAATTTTGATATCGTCAAGATTTTTTAAAACTCTGACCGCATCGCTAAGGCCTGAAGTTTTGCCATCAGGCAAATCAACCTGAGTATTATCGCCTGTAACAATCATTTTTGAGTTAAAACCAAGTCTTGTTAAAAACATTTTCATTTGCTCTTTGGTAGTGTTTTGCGCCTCATCAAGAATAATAAACGAGTCATCAAGAGTTCTACCACGCATATATGCAAGCGGTGCTACCTCAATTGCACCTTTTTCGTGCAAACGAGTAAATGTTTCTGCGCCGAACATATCAAACAAAGCGTCATATAAAGGTCTCAAATAAGGGTCAACCTTTTGCTGTAAATCACCAGGTAAAAAACCTAATTTCTCGCCAGCCTCAACAGCAGGACGGGTTAAAATAATTCTTGTAATCTCTTTAGCTTTAAATGCTTTTACCGCTTCGGCTACTGCAAGGTAGGTTTTACCTGTACCAGCAGGACCTATTCCGATAACGACTGTATTTTCCTCAATCGCTTTGACATATTTTTTCTGTCCTAAGGTTTTTGGCTTAATCGGTTTTCCGCTTACTGTTACAGTTAACAAATCCGAATCGGTTAGTTCTTCAATCGAAGAATCCTCACCATCGCTTACAAGTGAAATTACATAAGCGATATTTTGCTCAGTAAGTGTTTCGCCCTTTTTAAGCAAAACAAGCATTGATTTTATCGCCCTTATAGCATTATCAACATTTTTTGACTCGCCTGAAACTTTTAATTTCGTATCACGATAAGAAATGCCAACTTCATATTCTTTTTCAATTATCCTGATATTTTCGTCATAGCTGCCAAAAAGTTGGCTGACTAATTCAATTTGCGTTAAATTCAATGTTTTTTCTGTCAATTTTTTACCTCAATTAATATATTTATTACAGTTATAGTTAGTATAACATATTTTTTCTCATTTGTCATCATCATTTTAAGATTTTTTTCGATTTTGCGATATTTTCTTCACAAAAATACACTTTTGAGTAAAAAACACCCCTTTTCGTAACCCTGAATTTGCCTTTTTGGCTTGATTTTATGGTATTTTTCAGTTTGTTTTTTATTAATTTTTTCATTTTTTGCTTTGCAAAAGCTTTTGCCGATTGCTCATTCAGCGTGATTTTTTTATATTTTATTTTTGAAAATTTCGCTGTGATTTTTTTAAAAGGCAGTTCGACACCGCCGATTTTATATTTTTTAACTTGCTTTTTAGTTTCATAAGGCTTTTCAACCTCGCCTAAGTATAACGGAATATTTATATTGGCAATTTTAAAAACCGAGCGAGTAATAATTTCGCTGCTTTTTAGTTTTTGCTTAGTTTTAAACGGTGCAAAAACTTCTAATTTATGCCTTGTTAAAGCTAAAACTTCAGCTTCTGAGTGAACAAATTTTGTTGTTTTATTTGTAAGCTCAACCACCCCTGAAACTAACAAATCGCCAGGTGCTACCGCCTCTCCTATTTTTACTGAAATTCGCCCTTCATAAGCCTTAACCTTTAGAATTTTGCCAGCATTTTTCGCAATAATATTGCAAGGCGTTTTTGAAAGCTTTTTCATTCTTTTCTTATTAGTTTTCACAAGCTCAACCGAAATGTGCGAGCCTTTTATATTGACCGCTGCAAAGGAATATTGCCTGTTTTTAATCAAAAAGTCCTGTCTTGCAGTATCAGCGTCAAACTCGCTTAAATCTCTGCCGATATAAATGCCCGATTTTGCAAGCGCATTTTCTAATTTTTCAGTTTTTAAAACGCCGTCGCCGCAAACGGTAATATTTAGACAAAAGCCCGATAAATAGACGATTATAAAGAAAAACAGCGCAACGCCTATAGGTATTCCGTATCGCCTTTTATAGCGGTTTATTAGAAACGGTACACCTTTTCGCTTTGTGATTTTTAAGCGCATACAAGATTTTTTGGCAATTTTTCTTATTCTTTTGTAATCGTTGATGTGCATAAAACCGCTTAATTCGCCGTATTTTATCTTTGGCGACCAAACTAAAATGTTGTTGTTAGCACAAAGATTTAAAAATCTTTCAGGAAAAACACCTTTTCCAGAAAATTTTACATAACCGGTTATGTAACGAAAACTTTTCAGCATAAACATTTATTGTGCACCTCATGAAAACTCGATTTTTTGAATTGTTCCCGAAATCATCGCACCCTCTTTGTTAAGCGTATCAAGGCACATATTTGCACCGAAAAATTCAATTGTACCGTTGCCTGTATTGATTTTAATTTGCGTATCGCTATACTGCAAAACGCTACATTTTCCCTCTAAAACTGCCTGTTTGTTCGCCATAAGCTCAATGAAAATTTCACCTGTAATCAGCCCTTCAGGCAGGTCAAAACACTTGTTTATTCTATTTAGTTTATTTTTAACATTAGCCAAATTCTCACCCTCATTTTTTATTAGATTTTATGCAAATTCGGCTTGTATTAATGCAAAAAAGGAGTTTTTTAATTTGAAAAAAAGAGTAAAAATCACATTGGTTTTCTTAGTGTTTTTGATTGGATTTTTAACGGTTTTTTCTTGCTACAACTGCGTTTTAAAAGGTGTTTCAAGCGGAATCAGGCTTTGCGGTTCGGTTATTATTCCCTCCCTTTTTCCTGTTCTTTGCCTGACATCTTTTTTAACCTTCAGCGGTGTTTTAGAAGCTTTTTCAATCAGACTTGACAGCATTTCTCAAAAATGTTTTCATCTAAGCGGTTATTTTATTCCGATTTTTCTAATTAGTATGGTTTCTGGTTACCCTGTCGGCGCTGCGGTTGCAAATTCGGTTTTTGAAAACAATCGAATTAGTGTCAAAGAACGCAACAAAATTGCGCTTGTTTCCTGCTCGGCGGGACCCGGATTTGTGCTGCTTGCTGTCGGTGTTAATATTTTTAATTCGTTTGAAATAGGCGAAATTTTGTTTTTTTCAAACCTAATTGCCTGCGTTTTCACCGCTTTTTTCGTAACAAGATTTTATAAAAAACCAAAAGAAAAAGCGGGGTTTTGCTGTACCTCGCCCGCCATTTCAGATAGCGTGGTTTTTGCAGTTTCGTCTGCTACTTCGGCTATAATTTCAATATGTGCTTTTACAATAATTTTTTCGGCAATAGTTAATGTTTTGACTTTGTTTTGCAAAAACAAAGTCGCTTTTTTAGCAAGTGTAGGCATATTAGAAGTAACAAACGGAGTTTTTGAAGCAGCAAACGCAAAAGTCGCCTTGCCTTTTGTTTGCGCAATCATCGGGTTTGGCGGTCTTTCGGTAATTTTTCAAATTTCGGCATTACTTAAATGCAATCGACCGCCAATAATAAAAATAATTGCTACAAGGGCGTTTTGCGCAATTTTATCGTTTGTTTTTTGCCTTTTGGGGTGCAAAATTTTTAATGTTTCAACCCCTGTTGTAAAGCAATTAAATGTTGCTTTAAAAACGACTTCGCAAAACTACTGTTTTTCGGTAGCATTAATACTTTTAGTGGTAGTTTTTCTTAACTTTTTGCAAAAAAATAGTGCAAAATTAAAATAATGGTAGATTTTTGCTTGAATTTATGATAAAATTATTTTGTTAATACTAAAAGGAGCGGTGAAAATGGGTAAAAAACTTTTTAATAAAGATATTACGCCGAATTGTGCCTATTGCTCAAAAGGTGCACTTGCAGTTGACGGTGTGAATATTTTTTGCAAGAAAAAAGGAATTGTCAGAGCCGATTATTCTTGCAGAAGATTTAAATATGACCCTCTTCGCCGTGTACCTAAGTTACCAAAAGAACTCGAAAAATTCTCGGCAGATGATTTTAAAATTGATTAAAAAATCCTTGACAAATCATAATTTTGGGTTATAATAGTATTGTTGCATATTTAGCGGAATTGTGTAACGGTAGCACGACAGACTCTGACTCTGTTTGTTGGGGTTCGAATCCCTATTCCGCTGCCATTAATTCCAACCTCTTTTGGTTGGAATTTTTTATTTTTAAGGGATTCGAACCCTGTGAGGGTCTGAGCGTTAAGAAAACAGTTTAGTAAACTGTTTTTAGCGAAGAGCGTGAGGAGGGTACCAAAATCTCTGATTTTGGTCGACGAGCGATTAGTGTGCGTAGCACACGCTCCCTATTCCGCTGCCATTAATTCCAACCAATAATGGTTGGAATTTTTTATTTTTAAGGGATTCGAACCCTGTGAGGGTCTGAGCGTTAAAAAAACAGTTTAGTAAACTGTTTTTAGCGAAGAGCGTGAGGAGGGTACCAAAATCTTTGATTTTGGTCGACGAGCGTTTAGCGTGCAAAGCATGCGTTCCCTATTCCGCTGCCATTAATTCCAACCACTTTGGTTGGAATTTTCAACTGGTTTTAATATATATTATTAATATATCATGCAAAACCACTTTTGTGAAATACTTTTACGGCAAGATTATTTGATTTATTGATAACAAACAACAAAAAACAGACTGAATTTATTCAGTCTGTTTTTGCCATATTGCTACTGTTTTTCTGTGTTAACAGTAATTTTTAAATTTCGTGTTACGCCCACAACGACAATTGTATTTGTACTTTCATCGTAATAAGCATCTCTAATATAATATGGATAGTTTACTTTCACGCCGCTTATTTTATAACCGCTTTCAGCGGTCGCTTTAATATATACGGTATCATTTTGCGAAGCATATGCAAAAGTTTTCTCAAAATTTACATTTTGCGAATTCTTGCTATCTATACTTGCAACATATTTACCTCTTTCGATTTCAAATTTATTGTATTTTGAAAATAGATATATTGTATTTGTATTTCTATCTTCATACTGTTTATATCTTAATGCATAAACTCCTTCGCCCAGAGATGAAAAACTATTGTTTTGTGCTGACTGCCATTTGCCGAAATCATTACCAAAAACAAAGTAATCACCGCCGGATAACGGATAAGTAAAATACTCTAAATTCTCATCAGCGTTTATGTAAGCACCGTCTTTTTTGTTTGCACCTGTTGTATTTACAATGTTACGGTCATCAACAACCGGTGCGCTTTGCTTTTTAACATTCAATGGAATAGATGCAATCGCTTCTGATTTTTTAGAAGTCAAATTTGCCTTTATGGTATAACTTCCTACCGGAAAAGTTTCTTTGAAAGTTGCAATACCGTTTTCATCAGTTTTTAAGGTGCGGTACCCTAAACCATAGTCAACATAAACATTTGCAAATGAGGCATTGTTTTCGTTTTTATCGGTAACTTTTAAGGAAAATTCAACTCTTACATCTTCAGGAATCACCGGAAATCCGCCTGCCTCAACAATTTTATAATCAATTGATATTTTCGATGGCACTGTTTTTTCTTTTGTTAAAGCAGTTAATTCAACATTTCCTCTGATTTTTGAAATATAAACCTCTCCTGTTTTGCTATTAAACTTAAATTTTATATTACTTGCAGGTGAGGCTTTTACGCTATCCACATAAAAGTTGCTTTTTGTCGGCTTTACATAAACACTTTTGCTAACAGTTGATTTTATTTTTACAGGATTTTTTGAACCGTAGCCTGACCATTTAGCATTTGCTGATTTCACCAAAGTTGCACTATAAGTAGTAGATGTCTGTTTTGCAAATACAGAAACAGATGTTGACGAGAAAATCAGCAATAACGACAAAACCGCTGTAATTAACTTGTTAATCTTCATTCTTATTCACCCCCTTTACTGCCTATGCAGCCCATTCATCAACTTTTGCTTTCAAAGAATCATCTAAAGAATCGTATCCTGATGCAGGACTATTCTTGAAAGAATAAGCAAGATATTGCAAGCTTCTTTCGTTATTGTTCTCTTTTGCTATTACTGTTTTAGTATAATCGCCTATGGTAACTTTAACATATCCTCTGCCAACAAACTTTTTAGTAACATTATTCTTTTTAATATTAGCAATTGTGCCTGCAAAGGTACTGTTCTTATTTAAGTAGTTATTGCTTAAATCAAATTTTACATCAACTACATTAAAATCGCTTGGATTTTTATCATAAGGTTTTATACTGTTTTGATTTGTAAAATCTACATTATATTCGGAAGGCGCTATATATGTTCCAGCCTCAACTTTTGCTCCTTTTGGCAAGTTTTTTATCTTATCAGTATCTTGAATGGCAGTTATATATCTTATTCCGGTAACATTTGGTGAAATTCTAAATGAAGCGCCTGCTTGCATATATACATAACCTATTGAAACAGTTGAAAATTCTTTATCTGAATCAACTACTATTTTATCGCCTGCGTCATAGTAGTTTTCACCATCCGTGTAAGCAATAAATCCGATGTCATTAGTTTGGTTTGCAAATGTGTAGGTTGCACCTTCTTGTAATGTTCTGACGATGCCATCTACAGTAACTGTGTGAGTTATTGTTTCTTTTTCAACTACAATTGTTTTTTTGTCTGATGAAATTAAAAAATTATAATCATAATCGCCATTAACAAGTCCTGCAGGAACATAAACATAATATGTGCCTGCTTCAAGGTTTTCAATTGTTTTTTCAGAAGTGGTTATTTTTTTGCCACTTTCTTTATAGTAAATAAATTCATCATGAATACTTGAAATTGTAATTGTACCATTACTCTTTTCATTAACATCACTTGTTGAACTAAGAGTAGGTGTTTGTGCTTTTTTAGCTGATATTGTTACTGCTTCGCTTTTGCTTGAATAGTAATCATCACTTGTTAAAAATTCTGCATAAACAGTATATTCTGAATCTGTTTTTACGGTAAAACTAAAAGTTTGAGTTCCCTCAACATTTAATTTTTTAGAAGTATATTTTGTATTATTGCTGTAAAAAACTACATTATCTTCAACTGAATCAGGTGAAATCGGAAATCCGTCTTCATCAAACACGCCTACTACAACACTGATTCTTGTTCCGTCAGCAGAATATGACAAATCCTGATAAACATTAAGAATTTCTATTTTTGTCTGTTGATATTCTGTTGTTGTTTCAATTTCATAATATGTAGCATTATCATTAACATTTGTAACTTGTGGCCATGAATATTTATAAATTATATTTCCATTTGAGTAAGTTTCGGTATTTTCAGGTATTACAACTTTTGAAGCTGATGTTCCTTCTAAATACTCATTTGAAGACACTTCAACACCTGCAGCATTTATAAACTTAATTGTATAATTAGTTGTTATTGTTTCTTTTTCAATTGTAATTGTGCTTTTAGT
Organism: Oscillospiraceae bacterium; assembly: GCA_902781345.1. Lineage (GTDB taxonomy): Bacteria > Bacillota > Clostridia > Oscillospirales > Acutalibacteraceae > RUG11462. Next base: position 14,860 of record CACZIY010000014.1, read on the forward strand.
TCCTTGTTTAACAGTTGCTGAACTAATTAAGAAATCATAATCATTTTCTCCCTCAGTTCTTGATGCAGCAGCTTTAACATAATATGTTCCTGCAGATAAGCCGCTAATAGTCTTTTCGGTAGTATATAAAGCAGTTGTTGCCTGTTTGTAATACTCAAAATATGAATATTCACTTTCAATTGTTATTGTTCCGTTACTACCACCATTAATTTCAGGTGTCACAGAAATCAAAGTTGGTGCATTAGCTTGTGTTACTCCTATGCTTATAGGTTCGCTTTCTACACTACCATATTTCACATAGAATAAATATACATTATTCTTTGAAACCGAAAAACCGGATAAAGTCGCTACACCATTATTAAATGTTGTGGCTTTTTTATAAGAATAATTTGCTGCGGTACTCTTTTTGTAATAAAAAACAAAATCTGATGCTGTACCTGATATAGCATTACCTTTTTCATCATAAGCACTTGCTTCAAAGTTTAATCTGCTTCCATCGTTAGATAAAGTAATGTTTTGATAAACATTTGTAATTTCAATAGTTGCTTCGCCTTCTGCCTTTGTAAAAATCGTTAAGCCAAAAACAAGCGAAAAAGCAACTACCAAACTAATTGCTTTTTTAATTAATGTTGTCATAATGTTGTTCTCCTTAAAAAATTATAAATTTATTCTTGTTAATCATTTTAAAAACAACATCGACACATTCGAGCCTTTGTATTTAGTTTTATTAGCGCAGTAATTTTCATAAACCTTCACCTTTTCCTTTTATGGTTCTGCCACTTATTTTGACAATACTATTATAAATTTGCAAAATGCTTTTGTCTAATACATAAAATTGATTGAATATTATAAATTTGATTTATAGTGGATATTCCTTGTTGATATAGTTAAGCGCATTTAAAAAATCTTCTTTTAAATCCTCAATATCTTCAATACCAACACTTACTCTTATTAAATCTTCATAAACGCCTGCTTTTTCCTGCGTTTCTTTATCGCTGTGAGCATAAATTGTTGAAGCCGGATGAACTACTAATGTTTTTGTATCACCAATATTCGTAATAATAATTGCATATTTTAGTCTATTAATAAATTCAAACGCCCGCTCTTTAGTATAAAGTCTTATCGTAAAAATACCCGAACCTTTACCGCCAAATTGATTGTTGGTTATTTCAAAATAATCACTTGATTTTAATGAAGGGTAATTAACACTTCTTATTCCCTCTTGTTTTTCAAGAAAACTTGCCAATGTATGAGCATTTTTACAATGCCTTTGCATTCGAAGTGATAATGTTTCAAGTCCTAACAAGTTTAAAAATGCATTTGCAGGACTTATACAACTACCAAAATTTCTATAAGTATCATTGCGCAACCTTGCAACAAACGCAAATTTTCCAAACTTTATATATTCATTTAAGCAAGAATATTTTTCTGCACTCCATTTATAGTTTCCGCTATCTGTAATTATTCCGCCAATAGAATTACTTGAACCGTTAATATACTTTGAAGTAGAATTAATAATTATATCAGCGCCAAACTCTATTCCTTTTATTAAATAAGGTGTGGCAATGGTGTTATCGAGAATAAAAGGCAAATTAAATTTATGAATAATTCTCGCTGATTCTTTTATATTAATAACATTTAACTTAGGATTTCCGATTGTTTCTGCGAAAACCGCTTTTGTTTTTGAAGAAATAACTTTTGATAGTTCTTCTTCTGTTATTTCTTCAACAAAACGAACCTTAATTCCAAGATTTTTTAAATCATTATACAAATCAAGTGTGCCACCGAAAACGCTTGTTGTTGAAATTAATTCATCACCACTTGAAAGTATATTTAATAATGTCATACTTATAGCAGACATACCTGAAGATGTTGCTACCGAAGCCAAACCTTTTTCAATTTCTGTTATTCTGCTTTCAAATGCAGCAACTGTTGGATTTGAAATTCTTGTATAAGCAAAACCGCTTGCCTTATTATTAAAGATTCTTTCTATTTCTTCAGCACTATTTCTGCCGAATGCACTGGATTGATATATCGGTGTAAGAGTTGCACCTGTTTGAATATCTCCGCTGATTCCTGCGTGCAAAATCTGTGTATCAAAATTCAAAATCAATACCCTCTTTTTTCATTAGTTTTCTATTGAATTATACCAAACCGCTGCTATTTGTCTAATACCAAATAATCATAACAAGGTATAACTATTTTTTATAAGTATTGGATGCAACTATTGAATTACAAACGAGTTATAGAGCAAATTTATATCTTTTTATCGTTTTTAAGTATAATTAATAATCGCTATAATTATTGAAAATAGAAAAACTATGTGTTATAGTATAGTCAAAACATACCAAATTGGTAGGTAAACTATGAAAGAAGGTTTTTAAGATGAAACTTATTATAGCAGGAACAGAAAAGCAAGTTGAAAATAACATTACTATTTCTAAACTTATTGAACTTGAAAATGTAGAAACTCCTCAATATGTTACTGTTTCGGTAAATGATGAATTTGTAAGTAGTGAAAGTTTTGATACTCAAACATTAAATGATGGTGACAGAATTGAGTTTCTATACTTTATGGGAGGCGGTCAATAATGGGGCTTACCAATGAACAAATATTACGATATTCCCGACATATATTACTAAAAGATGTTGGTGTAAAGGGACAGAAAAAACTCCTTGAATCAAAAGTGCTTATTATCGGTGCCGGAGGACTCGGTGCTCCTGTTGCAATGTATCTTGCCGCAGCAGGAATAGGCACAATAGGCATTGCCGATGCAGATGTTGTTGACTTGTCTAATCTTCAAAGACAGATTATTCACTCTACCCCTGATGTCGGAAAACCAAAAGTTCAGTCAGCAGAAGAAACAATACACAGTTTAAATCCTGATGTAAAAGTTATTACATACAAGCAGTTTGTAAACGCTTCAAATATTTTAGATTTAATTGAGGATTACGATTTTATTATTGACGGAACAGATAATTTCCCAGCGAAATTTTTAATAAACGATGCTTGTGTTCTTGCCAAAAAACCGTTTTCTCACGCCGGGATTATCAGATTTAAAGGTCAATTAATGACCTATGTCCCAGGTCAAGGTCCTTGTTACAGATGTGTTTTCAAGGATCCACCACCTAAAGAGGCTGTACCAACCTGTAAAGAAGCAGGAGTTATCGGTTGTATGGGCGGTGTTATTGGTTCACTACAAGCAATGGAAACAATTAAATATTTACTCGGAATCGGTGAACTTTTAACAGGTTATTTACTAACTTATGACGCAATAACTATGGAATTTCGCAAAGTAAAACTTCCTAAACATGTTGCTAATTGTAAAGTTTGCGGTGATAACCCAACAATCACTGAGCCGATTGATTACGAGTTACCTGCTTGTGAACTTAATCTAAACAAAAAATGAGGAATTTTTATGACAGTTACTATTAAAAAATCAGATTATGATTTGATTTTAAAGCATTCAAAAGATAATTTACCCGAAGAGGCATGCGGTCTTATTGCAGGCACTATTTCAGAAAACAAAAAGAATATAGAAAAAGTTTATTTGCTTGAAAATATCGACCATTCAAACGAGCATTTTACAATTGATTTAAAAGAGCATTTAGCCGCTTTAAAAGATGCCCGTGCAAACGGTCTTGAAATTCTCGGAAATTGGCATTCACATCCTGAATCGCCATCAAGACAATCACAAGAAGATATTCGCCTTGCAGTAGATTCAACTGCTAGTTACCTTATTTTATCTCTTGAAAATGCTGAAAAACCTGTATTGAACTCATTTTCAACAATTCAAGGAGAATCAATAAAAGAAAATCTTATATTATTGGAGGAATAAAAATGTCAGAAGCAAAAAGCATTTCAGCAAAAGGATTTTTAAAACTCGATAGAAATAAAATAACATTGCTTGATATTCGTGAACAAGATGAAATCATTATTTATCCTCTTGACGAAGCAATAAATATTCCTTTTTCACAGTTTGTTACTAAAATTGATGAATTACCACATAATAAACCTATATATGTTCTATGTAATACCGGTGATTTAAGCGAACAAGTTGCGGAAATTTTAGCCGATAGAGATTATGAAGTTTATAATATCGAAGGCGGCGTAAATGGCTTAAAAGCTCTTGAAAATAAAAATATACAGCCTGAAAAACCACAAGCGAAAAAAGAGCCTGTTTTTATTGATGCAAAGGGTATGAAATGTCCGGGACCTATTGTTAAAGTCGGCGATACTGTCAGAAAAATTAATGTTGGTGACCAAGTGTATGTTGAAGCGACCGAAGATGCTTTTGCATCTGACATTGCAGTTTGGTGCGAACGAACAGGAAATAAACTTGTAGACATTGATGTTAAGCCACAATTAATCAAAGCAACTGTTGAAAAAGGCAAAGAAAAGAGCGAAAATGCAAAAATAAGCGCCGAACACGAAAAAACATTTGTTGTGTTCAGCGGTGAACTTGATAAAACTATCGCTTCATTTATTATGGCAAATGGTGCTGCCGCAATGGGCAGAAAAGTAACGATGTTTTTTACTTTTTGGGGATTAAATATTTTAAGAAAACCGGAAAAAGTTAAAGTCAAAAAGAATTTAATCGGCAAGATGTTTGGCGCAATGATGCCCAAAGGTTCTAAAAAACTCGGTCTCTCTAAAATGAATATGGGCGGCATAGGTGCTAAGATGATAAGAGCAGTTATGAAGAAAAACGGCATTTCTTCATTGGAAGAACTTATGCAAAATGCAATAGACCATGGTGTAAAAATCGTTGCTTGCCAAATGTCAATGGATATTATGGGTATTAAACCCGAAGAACTTATTGACGGTGTCGAAATGGGCGGTGTTGCAACAATGCTCGGCTCTGCTGAAAAATCTGATTTAACATACTTTATTTAAAATAATAAAACTAACAGCAAAATAAGAAAATTTTATCCTTTTCTCCTATTCCACTGTAAAAAATTCCAACCACTTTGGTTGGAATTTTTTATAGTTTAAACTCTTTATAATCATCCAGTCGCAAAAGAATCGGCTCGTTTCCGTAGCCTGCTCCGCAGTCAATACAAGTCCATGTTTTTGTCTTCAAAATCTTTCCTTCATAGTTCTTGTCAAAACACTTTGTCGGAGTATGACCGAAAACAGTGTGAATATCATCGAAGTATTCATCTTCTAGTTTTGGCCATGTCCATATCAATTCATCGGCAGAATACTCTGACAATTTTCTATCTTTATTGAAATTATCAAATCCGGCATGCAGCAGAATATAGTCTTTGTCCCCTGCGTTTACGGTTTCATACAATGGGCAGTCGCGAAGATAATAAATGATATCTCGCTGCGTTTCTCTTGACAATGTTTGCAGAGTTTTAAGCGTTACATCACCACCATTAAGGAAATAGGTGTTTAACAATTCAATTTTCTCTTTAGTCAAAGAATTGATGCTGTCCACGGTTATTTCGTCAAATACGAAATCGCAGGAAAGGAGCATTGCCTCGTGGTTGCCGAGAATGAGCTGAACATTGTACTGTTCCAGCAACCAAAGCAGAATACCCACTCCCCCGTCGCCATTTCGATCAACTACATCGCCGAGTATAAAAAGATAATCGTTCTCATTGAATTTTGCCTTTCTTAGTAGTTCTTTAAGTTTTTCTATAGGGTAACCATGAAGATCTGATATTACATAGGTCATAGTAAAGACTCCAATCTATTTTTCGATTATATAATTCTTCGTCAGTAGTTTTTAACTTCCACTTTTCTTTACCCGTTTTGTAAATTTATTATTTTTACGCTTAGAAATAAAGGAAAATATTATAAAATTTGTCCCTTATTTTTTACGGTTTTTTGGATTGAAATTGTGAATAAATTGTAAATTTTTCAAAAAAGAGACAGAATAGCGTTTCTAAAACGATTATTAGTATGTAGGAAAATGAAAGGAAGATTACAAAATGAAAAACATAATCACAAAAAACATTTATGAAATAAAAAAAGAAAACAATGAAAAATCTTTTATTAATACCGGCATTAATAAGTATGACAAGATTTTTAAAGGTTTTCAAGAAGGTGAGTTTGTTTGCTTGGCAGGCAGACCTAATGCTAAAACAACATCTTTTTGTGTAAAAATTGCCGTAAAGCAAGCTATGAAAAATAAAAAGGTGTTGTTTATTTGCGATAATAACGAATTAAAAAACATATCAAAAACTCTCGAAAAATCTAATAAGTGCAATATAAATCTGATTCGCTTTTATTCCGGCAAAAAGAATATTGATACATTATTTGATTATTGCTCTTCAAAATCATTTGATTACGACTTAATTATCGTTAATAAAGATGCTACATTTACTTGCGACTTATCAATGGCTCACTTTCAAAATTTTGCCGATGAATACGAAGTATCAGTTTTAAGAAAAATAGCAAAAATGTGCAAAATTCCTGTTGTTTTTACACGCTATACCAATCGGCTTTCGGGTATAGCAAAAGTAGCCGACAGACAAGATATTCTCGGCTACTCTAATATTTTCAGGTATTTAGAAACGGTATGGCTTGTTTCTCGCAAATGTCCGCAAGGCGAATTCGAGTGTAGGGTTTTTAATGATTACCGAGGTTGCGATATTACCTTTTCGCTTAGTGCTGATGAGATTTTACTTTCTTAGAATATTCCAACCGTCTTCAAATGTTCCACCTTCGACTAAGCTTTTTGCACAAGACGCAGGAGAATTATTACCAAGCTCTTCTTTTGGCAAACGCTCAAAAGATTTTGTTAAAAACTCGATTTTTAATTCGTCGTCATCAAATTTGCAAAACTCTCTTTTGGCGATTTTACAAATTCTTTCAAACGACAAGTTTTCGTATTCTTTGTTATCAAGTATTCTTTTAATGCATTTCATAAGCATTTTCTCCTTTTTTAAAAATCTCGTTGCTATACTATAGACCGATTTAAAATTAAAAATACGTCCTTTTTTTGAAAAAAATTTTTAAATGAGGTGGTTTTTATGTGTAAAACAGTTTTTTAACAGTCAAATGTATTCACGCACAAAAAGGCAGTTTCGCCAAAAAATTCGCATAATAAAACCACTCTTGATTCTCTTCAAGGGTGGTTAGTTAATAACGACCTAATTTTTTTTCGCTTTTCAGAAATTCAGCATACTCTTTAACAAATCTTGTTTTTATTTCTTCAGGAGTATCAATTTTGAAATAAACAATATTATTTTCACACTCAACAAAAGAACAGTTCGTTTTATCTATGTTTTTCATAGTTTTAGGCAGTATTGCTAATAAATACCCATTTATGTATGGAAATAATGGCTCTGTTCTATACATTTATTTCAACCCTTTCTATTTAATGCATATTATACTACATTTATTCTGATTTGTAAAGTATTTTATTCTTCAACAATTTCAAATTCATCAGGCGAAAACAAGTAATCTTCATCTGTATTATCTACAATTCTATAACATCCTTCTTCAACCGATAAAACGTCATAAATGCTATCTTTTGTTAATGAAACACCTGATGTGCCAATGTACTTAACTTTCATTTTTTAAAAACCTCTTAACTTTCATTTCAACTATAGTATCATCTGCTTGATACCAATGTAATTCTGCCATACATTCTTTACCATTAATTAGTACCTTTCCTTTGCCACTTACCTTTTCCCACTTATCTGCAGATATACCATAATTTCTTTCTAGAATAAATCTGTCTCTAATAGGTTTATTAGTTCCTTTTCCAGCAAAAACAGTACCTGTAATGTTTTGACCTTCAACTAATTTTGTGTGTTGATGACTTTGCGGAAGTTTTACAGGATAATTCTTTGCAGCAGCACCAATACTTCTCCCAATATTGAAGGATATAATATTACCACTATTTATACCATTTGTCAAGAACTTTTTTAAATTATTTTTCCACTTACCTTTACTAACACTACCTAAACCGTCACCGTAAACTCGTTCACGCTGTTGCGGTAGTCCCATAGCCTTTGAAAACCGAGAATATTCGGCAGAAGTGCCTCTGTATCGTGCGGTTGCTCTGATGATATCTTCTTCATCTGCACCGCCCTCTTTTAGCAATTTGATTTTTTGCCTTTCAGCTCGCATTGTGGTTTCAAGTCTGCGTTGTTTTTGCTGTGCCTCATAAGCAGTGTATTGTTTACCGTTATATTCTTTTGGAGTATTTTCTTCCTCTCGCATTTGCTCAAGTTCTTCATCTGTATATGTGCGTTCTGAAATGCCCTCTATAAACGGACTGTAAGAGTGATAACAGTTAATACCGCAAAGTCCTAAATCATCACCTAAACCGCAAGTTTGACTACCATATAAGATTACAACGCTCTCAAACGCAAACCATCAAAAAATGCTTCACAAAAAAATTTTTACAAAATTTTGCAATTTTTTGTAAAAAACACTTGACAAAAATGTAAAAATATGGTAATATAATCATGCCAGTCGAAGTCATATGGTAAAAAAATACTGTCGGTGCGTATTATCGCATTGGCGGTATTTTTTTATAAAATT
>CACZIY010000015.1 GCA_902781345.1 Oscillospiraceae bacterium
GGAGCAAGGCAAGCGAGTGCTGGTGAATTTACCAAAAGAGCGTTTTTAAACGGTAAATTATCGCTTAATCAGGCTGAAGCGGTTATGGATATTGTCAGTGCCGAGGGTTCGGCTCAGGCACGTTCATCTGCGGCGGTGCTAAAAGGTGAAAGCGGTAAAATTATCAGTGAAATTAAAGAAACGCTGATTTACGCTGAGGCTATGCTTTCTGCTTTTTGCGATTTTCCCGAAGAGGGCGAAGAAGAAATGGAAAGCGACAAGTTTTTTGAAAAACTGCAAAATGCTGAAAATAAGCTTGAAAAATTAATCGCCGATTATGATAAGGGCAAGCTTATCAAAAATGGTATTGAATGTGTTATAGTCGGCAAGCCGAATGTCGGTAAATCAACAATTATGAACTTGCTTTCCCGATTTGACCGCTCAATTGTTACCGCAGTTGCAGGTACTACTCGTGATGTAGTTGAAGAAACGGTTGATATTGGCGGTTGCGTGTTAAAGCTTTGCGATACCGCAGGTATTCACGAGGGTGTTGACGAGGTTGAGAAAATCGGCATTGAAAGAGCAAAGGAAAAAATTGATACTGCCGATTTGATTTTGGCGGTAGTTTCTGCCGAAAATGAGATTGATGATGAGGATATTAAATTGCTTGAAAGAGCAAAAAATATTCCTGTTATAATTATTGTAAACAAAACCGATTTAAACGAAAACCCTGATATTAATATGCTTAAAAAATTTGGTGAGCCGATTTTTTGTAGCGCAAAACAGGGTGAGGGCGTTGAAGTTTTGCGAGAAGAAATTCTTAAAAAAATCGGGTTGAATAATTTAGATGAAAACAGTTCTTTTATCGCAAATGAACGACAGCTTTCTTGTATTAAAAAGGCTTATACGGCTGTAAACAAAGCTATTTGCGATATAAAGGCAAACCAAACGCTTGATGCTGTGGGTGTTTTAATTGAAGAAGCCATTGACGCACTTTTAACGCTTACAGGCGAAAACGCAAGCGAAGCGGTTGTTGCAGAAGTTTTTTCAAAATTCTGCGTAGGAAAATAAAGATTTTTGGGGGGCGATAAAAATGAAAGAAAAAGGTATGTTTCGCACAAAGGTTTTTGGCGGCTTTAATAAAAAAGATGTTTTTGAGTATTTTGATTCGCTTAAAACTCAAATTCACGATGAAAATTCCGATTTGATTGAAAAAAGCAGCAAGCAAACCGAAGAAATTGAAAAGTATAAAGCAAAAATTCAAGAACTCGAAGCAAAAATTAAAAAGCTTCAAGACAGCTCTGATGATTTAGAGCAGGAAAACAAAGCAATTAAGCAAGATAATTTAAAAATTGCAAAGTTAGAAAATGAGAATTCTTCGCTTAATGACGAAGTCAGCAAGTTAAATTCTCAATTAGTTGAGGAAAATAAATATAAATCGCATTGCAACGAATTATCAAGAAAAATTATTAAAATAGAATCGGAAATGTTAATAAAAGATTCTAAAATTAAAAAGTTGCAAAGTGATTATCAGGCTTTGGCAACAAAAATTAAGGAATTACCTGAACTTGACCAAAACACAATGCCTAATGCAAAAGAGTCTTTGACCTCGCTTGCACAAATTTTAGGCGGCACAAATGTTTTGATTGATTCGGTTGAAAGTTTAAAAAAGGAAATAAAAGAAGATTAATGGAATACAAGTTTTCAACAAACGAAATTAAAAAGTATGCCAAAGATTTACGAGTTGGCGACAGAGTTTTGCTTTCGGGAAAGGTTTATACCTCTCGTGATGCGGCTCATAAAAGAATTTTTAATTCACTTGAAAAAGGTGAAAAAATACCTTACAATATAGATGGTGCAAGCATTTACTACGCTGGTCCTACACCCACGCCAAAGGGGCTTGCAATTGGCTCTTGCGGACCAACTACTTCAAGTAGAATGGACCCTTATGCACCAAAAATGCTTGATATGGGGCTTTACTCTATGATTGGTAAAGGTCCAAGGTCAAAAGAGGTTGAAGAAGCTATTAACAGAAACGGTGCAGTTTACTTTTGTGCTGTGGGCGGTGCTGGTGCATTAGCTTCAAAATGTATTACCGATTGCAAAGTAATCGCTTATGATGATTTAGGTTGCGAGTCGGTCAAGCAGTTAATGTTTAAAGATTTTCCGCTGATTGTTGCAATTGATTGCAATGGCGGCAATTTGTTCAATACTGGGAGGTAAAAACTATATGCTTAATGTAAACAAAAATGAAAAATTCACAGGTGAGGGACTAACTTTTGATGATGTTCTTTTAGTTCCGAGATACTCAGAAGTTATTCCGAGAGATATCGATTTGAGAACAAAAATCTCAAAAGATATTTTCCTTAACACCCCTATTATGTCCGCCGCTATGGATACCGTTACTGAGTCAAGAATGGCTATCGCTATGGCAAGAGAAGGCGGTATCGGTATTATTCATAAAAATATGTCAATTGAAAGACAGTTTGATGAAATTGATAAGGTAAAGCGTAGTGAAAACGGCGTTATTGTAAATCCTTTCTATTTATCTCCTGACCATTTCGTTTATGATGCAAACGAACTTATGGCTAAGTATAAAATTTCGGGTGTGCCGATTTGTGAAAACGATAAATTAGTAGGTATTATTACCAACCGTGATTTAAGATTTATGACTGATTTTAATGTTAAAATCAGCGAGGTTATGACAAAAGATAACCTTATTACCGCTCCTGTCGGCACAACACTTGACCAAGCACAAGAAATTTTAAGAAAATATAAAATCGAAAAATTACCGCTTGTTGATGAAAACTATAGCCTAAAAGGTCTTATCACAATTAAAGATATTGAAAAAGCGGTTATGTATCCAAACTCAGCAAGAGATAAAAAGGGCAGATTGCTTTGTGGTGCTGCTATCGGTGTTACCGCAAATATGATGGAGCGTGTTAGTGCTTGCGTTGATGCACAGGTTGATGTGCTTTCGCTTGACTCAGCTCATGGACATTCAAAAAATATTGTTGACGCTGTTAAGAAAATCAAAGCAGCTTACCCTGATGTTACACTTATCGCAGGTAACATTGCAACAGCACAAGCTGCTGAAGATTTGATTAAAGCAGGCGCTGACTGCTTGAAGGTTGGTATCGGTCCTGGCTCAATTTGTACAACAAGAATTATTGCAGGTATCGGCGTTCCACAGGTATCGGCAGTTTATGAGGTAGCTTCTGTTGCTGCTAAATATGACATTCCTGTCATCGCTGACGGCGGTATTAAATATTCCGGTGATATTGTTAAAGCGCTCGCTGCAGGTGCAAACTGCGTAATGCTCGGCTCGCTCTTTGCAGGTTGTGCTGAATCTCCAGGTGAAATTGAAATTTATCAAGGCAGAAGCTTCAAGGTTTACAGAGGTATGGGCTCAATTGCCGCTATGAATGACGGCTCTGCTGACCGTTATTTCCAAGCAGGTGCTAAAAAGTTAGTTCCTGAGGGCGTTGAGGGTAGAGTACCTTATAAAGGAACCTTGTCTGACGCAGTTTTCCAACTTATCGGCGGTATTCGCTCTGGTATGGGATATTGTGGCTGCAAAACTATTCCAGATTTACAAAAAGATGCTAAATTTGTAAAAATCACAGGTGCTGGTCTTCGAGAATCACACCCTCACGATATTACAATAACAAAAGAATCACCTAACTATTCTACAAAAGCGTAAATTACTGAACAAAAATTAAGGGGTATATAATGATGAAAACTTTAAAAAAAATCATTTGTTTAATAACAGCGCTTGCATTATTAATGACAGTTCCTGTCGCTTCTTCCATAGTAAGTGCTGACAATCCTACTACACCGAATTTTACAGTTGTTGCTGAGCAGTCAACTGTAAAGCCTGGCGACACGGTAAAGGTTAATTTCTGTGTTGATAATAACGCAGGTTTTTGGGGTGCAAGGCTTTCTTATGAGTTTGATGAGGGACTTTCTTTAGTTGACAGCGGTAAAACTGATACTAACACAGGCGAAGCGCTTACAAAATATGACACAAGCAAATCTTTTCAAAGTTATATTTGTGTAAGCCCTGTAAATGATACTAATACCCTTTCAATAGTTTATTCAAACTCAAACATCAACTACAAAACTTACTATAACGGTACTATTGTTTCGGTTTATTTCAAGGTTGATGAAAATGCCGATGAGGGTGATTATTCGATTGATTTTGTTTCAAGCGATGTTATCGGCTCAATGACAAATGGCAACAGTGCAGCGTCTGTTAAAGACAATTTCAACTATTACGGCACAACTATTACAGTAAGTGAAGACGCTCAAGATGAGCCTGTTTTAGGCACACCGACATTAAAGGGCAGCATTGCGGGACAAGCAGATGTTAAGCTCACCTGGACTGCAGCGGCTAATGCCGAAGCTTATGAAATCTATAAGGTTAAAAGCAACTACGCAACTTATGAAAGAGTAGCTGTTGTCGGCGGCTCTACGCTGATTTATCATGATACCGATGTACCTGAATATGCTTCTTATAATTATATGGTAAAAGCGGTTTTGGGTGATAAATACAACTACTCAAAATCAGTTTCGGTTTCGATTTCGCCTTATTTAGTAATCGGAACGCAAGACTTTAAACCAAGGCTTACCTGGAACGCAGGCTCTAACGCAACGAGCTACTCTGTTTATCGAAATGCGGGAGGAAACAGTTCTTCTTACACGCTTATCGCTTCGGGAATTGCTAATAATTATTATGTAGATAATACGGCTTACAGCTGTATTTCTTACAAGTATCAGGTCAGAGGTTATATTTCATCACTTATAACTAAGAATTCGAGTTACACTACCTGGTCTGCCGCTAAGCCTCATGCTACTGATGATTGGATTATGCTGCAAGAGCCTAACTTCAATCAAGGCGGTTATCGGGAAAGGTATTGTACCGAATGTGGTTCACTCGTTGCCAGCGAATATCTTGACCAGCTGTACATTGACCCTTGGATGATTGAGGGTGCTTCTATAAGATTAGGCACTGTTAACGGTATAAGGTTTGTAACATATATTGACTCGTGGCTGGTTGAAAATGTTAAATCTTACGGTTATACCGTTACAATGGGAACGCTTATCGGCCCTGAAGATTTAATTGGTGAAGAGCTTGATTTTGATGATTTGGAAAATGGCAGGGCAGCTAATGTTGTTACTAACGATTTTTACGCAACCGACCGCATAGCAGGCTCTATTGCAAAGATTAAGGAAAGCAATACAGCATACAGTGCTAAAAGCGGTAATATTACCAGAAACTTTGTCGGCAGAGGTTATGCAATAGCAGAAAAAGACGATGAAAGAATAGTTGTTTTGGCTGAATATTCGAGTGGCAATTTTGATGAATGTTCTCGTTCGATGAAATCTGTTTCTTTGGCTTTGCAAAATGACGAAAATCAAGTTTCACTTTATAACACATATAAAGAAAAGGTTGATAAATGGGCTGCTGCCGAAAGATAATAATTTAAATAAAAATAAAAAACCGACTGTTTAAAACAGTCGGTTTTATTTATGCTTTGATTAACCTACAAGACCGCTTCGGCTGATACTTTCAACAAAGTATCTTTGAGTAAATGCGTAAAGCAATACTAACGGTGAAACTATAATGATTATACCAGCAGCTTTGGTAAGTGAAATGTTCAACGATGAGAATACCGATGAATCGCTTACATCAAAAGTCAATTTACTGTAGGTTGTTGAGATGAGGTCAATTTTTCTCATAAAGATGGTAGTGTATGAAGAATCAAGCCACTGCCAAACGAATGAGAACAAGAAAATTGTAATCATCATAGGAACTGCACCTGGCAACATAATGTTGATAAAGGTTTTAAGTGGACCAGCACCATCAACATAAGCTGCTTCTTCAAGTGCATGAGGTTGACCTTTAAAGAACTGACGCATAAGGAAGATATAAAGCGAAGCCTTAAAGCCTGTACACGTAGCCGAGAACAAGAGCATTGGAACCCAAGTATCAAGAAGGTTAGCTGAAACCATCATCATATAACGAGTTGTAAACAAAAGGTCGCTCGGTAACACGAGAGCTAAAATTACAACTAAGAACAATGTATCAGTAACTTTTGATTTAAATCTTGCAAGTCCGTAACCAACAAGCGTTGCGCAAGCAACATTAAGAAGTGAACAAGCAATGGTTAAACCAAGTGTTCTTAAAAATACTGTAAGTCCGCCTAATTTACGCCAAGCCTCAGCGTAGTTGTCGGTTGTAAAATGCTTTGGAATATAACTTACTGTTGCATCATACAAGTCTTTTGAAGTCATAACCGAGAAAACTATTTTCTGGAAAAGAGGGAAAAGTACGATAAAAGTCATTCCTATAAGGAATATCAATCTTACAACTGATATTGAATATCTGAGGGAATACTTCTTTAATCTTACTTTATCAATTCTTTTATCTTTTTTAGCTAAAGTACTCATTATATTCCCCTCCTTAATCCTGATAGAAGACAACTTTATTCAAGATGGCAAATACAATTACTAATATTGTAATTATAATTAATGAATAACTTACGCCCATTGCCGATGCAGTATCAAAAGCAACTTTATTTACTTTATCATGTATCTGAGCAATTACTTGGTTATTCGAGCCATTAAAGTTATCTACAATAGTGTAAACGACTGACAAGAGAATAAGCGGTGATACCATTGGAAGACTGATTTTCCAGAATGTCTCCCATTTTGTTGCACCCTCCATATATGAAGCTTCATAAATTGAAGGTGAAATACTTTGCAAGCCTGCAATAAAGATTACTATCGAAATTGCCGACATTGAAACGATATTTGAAATATTTGCAACTGAATTTACAATTAATTTTACCATCCAGTCAGCAACATTCATATCTTCAAGCATTGTCTGGAACATATCGGTAACCTGAATTGCTGAGCCTGAGCCTGTTTCTGAGAAACGGTCGCCAGACGATACAATCGAAGCGATAAGTCCGTCACCACTTAATGAAAGTATCAAACCTGCTGAAATAATTACAGGTAAGAACATTACCGAACGGAAGAAACCTCTGCCTTTGAATTTCTGATTTAAAACACTCGCCATAAAGAATGCAAATATTACTACAACAGGAACATTGTAAAGCATTTCGGAAAGCGAAGATAAAATCGCTTCTCTGAACGAGGTTGTTTCCATCCAGATTTCGCTGAAATTAACTAATCCCCAATTTGAGTAGTCGTTACCCAAAAAACCAGAACCGTTTTTAAGAGTAGCAAAACTGAATATTACCGCACAAATCATTGGGAATATTACAAAAACAATAGAGCCTATTGCAAACGGAAGCGTGAATAAATAACCGCTTATTTTCTGTTTTGCTTCAAGTGATTTTCTTCTAGCCATTATTTATTCCACCTCCTTTAAGTAGTCTTGTGCCGCTATTTTAATACCTTTTGATTGATAAGGCTTACTGTTGTAATTTACATAAATTGCGGTACCGTTTTTGTAAGTTGTTTTAAATACACCGTCAGCTATTTGTTCGTGTGAAACAATTTCAGTTCCGTAAACGCCGTCAAGTGCATCTGAAACATATTCATAAGTATTTTTAACCTGGTCCTTAATATCACTGTAAACTGTTGAATAGTACGAGTCGTAAGAGGTACTTTCAAGCTCGCTGTAATATGTACCAGTTAATTTGTAATAAGCACCAGCGCCAGCTTCGATAATTCTAAGCAAATTCTGACGGTTGTTATTACTTAAGTTAATAGGTTGATAAGTGTAATCAACATGACCTGAAAGAACCATTGCTGTGAACGGAACCGAATAATCGGTTTTATCAAAATGAGATGATTCAATAGGCATTTCATTAATTACGCTTAAGTATTTAATGTAAGCAGCTTGACCGCCTGTACCCATAATGCTGTAACCATCTTTTTTAGCAGAAGCTACAAGCTTAATAAGTGCGCTGTATGTATCCTGACGCTCAGTAAAGGTTTCATCATCTTTAAAGTTTGAGTTGATTTCTTTACCGATACCTCTGTAAGAAACATTTTTAATACCAAAGTCTTTATAGTTACTCATAAAGTCTTTAAAGTTTTTAGTAAATGCATCTTTTGTAAGAACATATTTTGAAAGCTTATCTTCTCTCAAAAAGTCAACAGGATTAAACTCACTTACGATTGAGTCAGAGCTGTTTAAAGTAGCTGCTCTGTCATCAGATGAAGGTTTTTCTTCAGAAGCATAAACATTCTGGAAATCAATATCTGGATAGAAGCCTACGCCTATTTTGCTAAGATTCTTAGAAAGAGTCTTAAATCCGTCTTCGCCACCTGGCTCACTACAAACATCAATACTTCCTAAGGAGCTGTGCTCATAACCACCGTTACACCAGCCCGAAAGCTTGATATTCATATTTTTAAATCCGCTCTTTTTAAGCTCGGCAGCGATATTTGAAACCTGTTTGAAATCAGTCAAGGTTTCCTTTGAGTTGTAATCAATACCGAAGAATTTTTTTGTTGTATTGATTACGCTAAGCATTTCAACGGTTGAATAATAGTCTTTTGCGTCTGAATTTGCTGCTTCATCACCAAAAAGCTTTTTGGCATAGAATTTAGCCATACCAGAATAAGTTGAATCCTCACCCGAAAGGAAGTACAAATCATACGAAAGGTCGCCAAGATATCTTTGGAATTGTTGTTTTGAATATTTTGAGTCAGAGTCATCGCTCTTACCGAAAGCAGCCATATTAACTCGCTCATTTATTCTGAACTCTAAAGACATATTGTTGAGTTTTGAGTTTTCAACATTATAGTTATCGGCTGAGATACCTGCAAAAGTATCACCCGAGGTTATAATACCGAATACACCGTTATAATTCTTGGTTGAATTTGATTGTCCAGCCTTGCCCTTTACACAAGTACCGAAAATCGGGAAAATAGCATCATTATAATATGCTGATTTTTCATTTACAACTCTGGAATTATCAACGCCGTACATTGTTACATAGGTTGAAGCGTTACGAATATCGCCCTTGCCGTTGTTAAAGTTCATAATTGAACCAGAACCGTCAGGCAACAAGAAATATCCGTCAGTTTTGTTATCAAAGTTCATCAAACCAGGTAACATTACAACTCGTTCAACAGGGAAGTTTTTATTGTAGTATATTTCCTTTTCAGGAATAGTAACTTTTAATCCTTCGTCTGTCAATTTGTATTCAATTGCAATTGCGAATTCTTCGATATTATCTTTTGAAGCAAATGACAAGCCCTCGTTATCAGAAGCACATTCTTCTTCGGTATAATTGATAGCCTCAAACCAAGAATTCTTCTCCATAATCTGATCGTAATTCTTGTATTCTTCAGGGTACATATAATACCAAGGCTCTTCAAAAGCTTTTGGATATTTGCTTTTAACATTTGCTATTTCTTCTTCGTCATATTCAGCAAGTGATTCAGGTGTGGTGTAATCAGCAAGCTCATAATATGACTCAAGGAAAGATGTGTCCCAACCAGCTTTTTCAAATCTTTTTGTGATTTCTTTAAATCTTTCTTTAGAAAGAGCGATAGGGAAATTATATTCCTTGTTAACATCACCGACACCGTATTTGATTTTGATACCGTTATCTTTTTCATCAATTTCAAACATACCCTTGTCAATGCTGGATTCGTCTGAATACATAACATTTTCGGCGCCGTTGCTGTCAGTGTACCAAAGCTCGAACACCTTACCGCGTCTTGCTTCGTCGTTGTCTAATTCTTCAACTTCACTGGACCACTCATATTTGGTCTTTTTATTAATAACTTTAATATCGGTAGTATTATCATTAAATAATAATTTGAAATTACCATTTTCAGCAATTACTCTGTACTCATCAGATGTAAGGTCGCTTTCACTGGCGTACATTCCTGGAATATGCTTTGGTCTTTTTGGGTTTTTAGTTTCAATTTGACCACAGGAGGAGAACACAAATGCGGAAGATAAAATCATTACTACCATTAAAACTAATGAAATACTTTTCTTAAACATAAATCTTCTTCCTCCTTTCTACCTTAATGAAATTTCTTCGATAATACTTTGAACAAACTCTATCATTTGTTGAATAAGTGCTGCAAAGAGTATTGCAAGGAATACAACCAACAGCATTACAACAACAGTAATAGCTATTTCTAACACTGCCATACCGAGATTGTAATCGTGAATTCTCATATTTCCTAAGAATACTAAAAGTAATACCCAGAAAAGTGCAAGAGTTACGAATACGGTATAGAAGTCGCCCTCTTCCTGAACCATAATATTTGATAACAAAATAGCTACAGGATAAAGGAACATAATAGGCATTAACGAATAGCAGGTTCCCATATAAATTGCTTTTATGCTACCCTCACCATTCATAAGTGAAGTAACAGCCCAGTTACAAACTACAAACAAAAGAACAGGAATACAAATTTTTGCAAACTCTATTAAAATGTTAACATCTTCTGATTTTGCGTCAAATACAAAGCCTGTAAATCTTGCTTGCAACAAGCTCATCAATGAAACTGATAATAAAATTATTGTAGCTGCAAGCGGTGAACCTTTATTCTCACGAGTAAGAAGCCACGGACCGTTAAGCGGTCTGAACATAATTACCTTTGAGAACTTAATTTCTTCCCAAAGCTTTTTAGGTTTACGCTCTTTTTCGTGAGCTTTACGCCATTTTTTGAAAAGTTTTATTACAACAATTAATAATACTAAAATGAGCAATGCCCAGGTAAAGTAATCATTAATATATTGTTGTCTTTGATACTTGTAAGCTTTAGAATAATTTTCTTGGTCTTTAATTTCCTTAAAATACTTCATTGCCGTTTTATAATCTTTATTGCGATAATAAACTTTCGCAATATTCTGTTTTGCGACAACAGAGTTATTATTAAGCTTTAAAACCTCATTCCAAATCTCAATTTCTTCATCATATTTATCTTCATTATGTAAAGCGGTTGCTTTAAAAATTTTCTCAGCATACTCTGTCATACTGTAAGTGTTAATACAATGAAGGTCGCTGTCAACAACAAGACATTGGTCGTTTAACCATTCAATACCAACAGGTACATTAAGGTTGCCTTCAACAAAGTTATAATGCTCACCGTCAGATGAATCTTTAACAGTACCAAACTCGAAAAGGCAAATACCATCTATATTATAGAAGAAGATTTTACCTCTCAATTGGTCGAGAACTGCATAGATATCATCTTTTACAGTCATAACATCAACAAGCTTTGAAGGACCTTTGTTTTCAGTTTTCCAAGAAGCATCGGTATCACCGTAAGGTTTATTGTTTTCCAATGTTCTTAAAACATCATTACCTTTTGCGTTAAGCTTTGAAAGACCTTGAATATCACTGTAAGTATCTTTTTCAAAAGCGTTATTTGTTACAAATATAAAGCCTTCGTCATCAATATCAATACCGCTGTATTCGGTAGGAACGAATTGCTCCATCAATTTTTTCTGGTCATCGGTACTGATTGCACGCCAGAAAAGCTCGATTGGGTTATAAGTAACCGCTGGAGCGCCGATACATTGAACAAAACTGCCTTCAGCGTCAAATTCCATAATACCCATTGTGAAACCGTTTGAAAGAATAAATATTCTTCCGTAAGCATCAACAACTATTTTAAAAGGTTGGAAAATAAAATCTTTAGGTAAGATTTCATTTTTTACACCGCTGATAATCATTTGGGTTTTGTAATCCTTGGTCATTTTAATAACACGACCAGAAATGTCTTTTACAATGTTTTTTCTGACTTTGAAATCTGAGTTATCAGCTGTTGCACCATTTTTATCACAAATATAAATGGAGCCGTCATTATTATCAACAAAAACATTTGTAACGCTTCCAAAAGTATCATTAATCTCTTTTGTTTTACCGTTCTCCAAGGTTATGGTATGTTTAAAACCTCTTATAATCTTATTAAAGGTCAAGTCGGAATTAAGAACTAAAACCATACCCTTGTCGTCAATATCATCACCAGAAACATAAACTAAACCGTCTTTTGAAGCGAAAATATCGTGAGGGTTTACCATTCCTATTGCTTTACCCTTATCATCTTTCATATTTTTAAGGTCGATATTTTCATCAAAATAGAAAGCGTCCGGTGCTAAATGATATTCGCCGTTATTATCGTAAACATAAGATTTATACGAGGAGGCAGCGCTTACGCTGTATTGCAAAGAAACCAGCAATATGAGTAAAACTACAAGAATTTTCTTTTTCATTTACACTTTCTCCCCTTTCTTAATCTTTAATACCCGATGAAGCCATTGTATCGAGAATTTGTGTTTGCGAAATAATGAATATCAACAACGGCGGAGTAATCATAATAAGTGAAATTGCCGCTGCCGAACCAGTACGGGCGATACCACCAGCTGCTATCTGGCTCAAAGCATATTGCAACGGTTTTTTCGCTTCGGTGAATACAACAGTTGATGCAGAAATACCCCACATCGCCTGTACCGAAGTCATAAGCATTGTAAGCCAAGCAGGCTTTACAAGAGGCATTACGATTTGAGTGAATATTCTAAGTTCGCTCGCACCGTCAATTCGTGCCGCTTCAAGCAACACATTCGGAATTGACGAAGCCATAAACTGTTTCATAAGGTACAGCCCCATTGAGCCGCCTATATAAGGTATAATCATTACCCAATATGTATCAATCATACCGAGTTTTGATTGAATAATGTAGTTCGGAATACCTGTTACCGCCGGGGTAAACATAAGGGAAAGTACGATTACTCTCGACATAAAGTTTTTTCCGGGGAAATCTCTCTTTTCAAGCACATAGGCTGCAAGCGAAGCGAGAATGATATGGAAAAAGGTTGCAACAATCGTTACGAAAACGGTGTTGAAAATATATCTTGAGAAAGGTACCCAAGAGGAACTCATAAGAGTTGAAATGCTCTTAAAGTTAGAGAGTGTCGGGTTGCGGAAGAACAGTTTTGGCGGGAAGAGGAACAACTCATCCATAGGCTTAAACGCATTACAAAATACATAAAGCATTGGAATAAACATTATTGCGCCTACCAAACACAAGAAAAGGAAGTTTGCAATAATACCGCCGCGACTTCTTGCAGGGCCAGGATTAAATTTTTTCTTTGAAGCCTTAAGTTTGTTAAGGTCAACAGTTTTTGTTGCAGATGCCATATTACTGTCCCACCTTTCTTAACGCTCTTTGAATAATTTCGTTCGAGGCTACCATCAAAGCGAAAAGCACAGTTGCAATTGCACAAGCGTAACCCATTTCAAAACGAACACCACCATAGTCTTCAATGTGGTTAAGAATTGTATGAACCGCATAGTCGGTTGAAGGGTTACCGAAAAGTATGGTAGTAACTGCGCCGACCGAGAACGACTGAGTAATACTCATTACCGCTGCGAACATCAACTGAGGTAACATACTTGGCAAGGTAATAAACCAAAGTTCTTGCCAACGGTTGCGAATTCCTTCAACATAGCCCGCCTCATATTGTGAACGGTCGATAGTTCTGAAACCTGCTACATTTGACAAGAAGCCTGTACCGAGTGACATCCAGATAACAACCAACATACAAATCCAAATCATATAATCTGTATCGGTCATAAACTGAATAGGTTCGGTTATTAAGCCTAAATTTATTAAAGTACCGTTTACCCAACCGTAAGAGTCGCCGGAGAACATAATTCCGAAAATGGTGTAAGCCGCACCTGAAATTGAAGGCGCATAAAGAATTGTTACCATTACCGCTCTTGTTTTCGGACCCAATTCATTGATTAACCACGAAAACATAACACACATAATGTAGCCGACTGGTCCTGTAACAACCGCAATTTCCAAAGTATTTTTTACAGCGGTGATGAAAATATCATCATTTGCAAGCAATGTACGATAGTTGTCAAGTCCCACAAAAGTCGGAGTTTCAAGCACATTATAATAGGTAAAGCTTAATACGATAGATGCTAAAACAGGAAGAACTGTGAATAAGAAAAAGATTAATCCGTAAGGTAACATATAAAGGTAGCAATCCCAGTTATTTTGGAACTGCTTTTTAAGCAGTTTTCTGTCGGTTGCTCTTATCGCTTTTTTATCTGCATTTAACATAGTTGCCATATTTTATAACCTCCTCCTATTCATCTTCTAGTACAGGAAGTCCGAATTCCTGTCGTTTTTTAGTGATTTCTGCGTTAATTGTTTGCGCATAATCATAAAGTGTATCTTTTGCATCTTTCTCCTTATAAACAACTTTTCTGAAAGCGTTGTTTATATGACGGTCAATAAAGTAACTTCCTGCAATCTGCGGAATTGCTTTACCCCAAGAAAGTTGGTCGTTAAGAACATTTTTCTCTTTAGCAGACCAAGGTAATTGCTCAAAAGCATTAAGGTTTGCCGTGTTGTAACGGGCAGATGCACCGAGAACGCTTTCAATCTGGTTACCAAACGAAGCCTGAGTAGTGGTTGAAGTCCACCATTTCAAGAATTTCCACGATAAATCGTAGCTGGTATTATTTCTCGAAATAATCAAACAACAGTTATTTGTAATAGCGGTTGAATGGTCAATATAGCTCTTGCCGTTTTCAGTGCTCTTAGTACCTGGTACTAATGTATAGCCCCATCTGCCGTTGATTTCAGGAGCAGATACTGCGAGGGTGTTATAAACTGTAAACGAGTCAATAGCCAACGGCATTTCACCTGTTCTGAAACGAGTTTTAAAGTCATAAGAAAGTGGCAAGTCATAGTTTACATAGTAATTTGTCCACAACTTAAATGCTTTAATAGCTGCGTCTGTTTGCAAGTCGGTTGATTTTTTATCAGGTGTGTACATATCGCCGCCCATTTGTCTGAGCATTGTATAGAACATACTTGAACCACCATTTGCAATCGAAGTTGAAACAGGCATACCGAATTCAAGATTCTTTTTATTTAATGCGGTGATTGTTGTTACGAGTTCTCCCCAGGTTTCAGGGATATCTATTTTTTCCTCGGCAAGTACATCTTGACGGTAGAACATTACTTGGAAGTCCTGTTTTTCAGGAAGAGCGTACAAGCCTGTATGCTCCTCTTTTCCGTCGCCGACATTATCGAAATAGTAAGGGTTTAACGCTTCCTTATAGAAACGGTTAAGAACATCATCATAAGATTGGTCCCAATCACTACTCTCAGAACCCTCTTTAGCGCCTTTGTCATTTTTGAATCGCTTCAAATCCAAAGCGGCATGACGAAGTGCAAAGTTTACAGGCTCTGTTGTTGCTTGGTCAAGAACTACATCAGGACCTATTCCTGCAACTACCGCCGAAAGAACGGCACCTGCATTTACAAGCTCAAGGTTAACCTGATAGCCTGTCTGAGCTGTATATGTATTGTTGATTAACTGACGAAGAATCTGGAATTGGTCACGACCTGTTGCGAGCCAAACTGTAATTGTTTCATCGTCATTTTCATCAACCGCTTTGTTATTACCGATAGCGTTATAGTCAACAGTAAATGATGAGATAAATCTGTTAATGCTATAACCAAGACCTGCAAAGAAGCCTACTTCAGGCTCTTTGATTTCGCTTTTTGGTTGTGAAAGTGAAATATAGTCGATTTCAAGCGGTACATAAGAAGCTGAATTAATCCAAGTACCGAGCGAACTTACATTTGTTTTAAAGTAAGAAAGCTCTTTGCCTATTGTGTCGCTATCTTCAGACATTTTTTTCATCTGACGAATAAGTGTATTAAGCGTTGACAAGCCTGAACTTGATTCGCCTGTGTATTTTTCAATACCGTCAACAATCGACTGTAAGGCTTTAGCGCATTTACCTAAATTCTCAACATCTTCAGGAATAAGCTCGTCTAACTGATAGTCACGGTTTTTATCAGGCTCGGTTCCTGTGATTTTGATAATTTTACGATAGCTGCTGTTGATTTCATTAAGTGTTTCGTTTGCTTTTTGCAAGAATTTACCCATTTTTGAAAGGGTTGTTTCAAGCGTAATAACATAACCAGGTTCAAGATAAACCAAACACTCGTCGCCGTTTGCCTTTTGAGGACAGTACATAGCCCAATCAGCTGTGTAGTTGAACTCAAGCGCTTTTGCCTCTTCAAAAGGTGTTTCGTCGTTGATATACAATCTTCTTGGCGAACGCATACCGTCATTAACATTTTGACGATATTTGAAATTAACTGAATATAAGCCAGGCTTTACATTATCACCAACAGTCCAGGAAATAGCTTGTTGCATATATTGCCAGTTAGTACCGCCAATCATATTAACAGATTGAGTATATGCAGAAGTTTGTTTTCCCTGAGCCGAAGTTGAAGCGGTTGAAACATCAGCAGACGGATAAAGTGTTTTATCAGTCTTATATGATGCACGCTCACCTTCAATGAAAAGCTCATTACCGCTATAGTTTTTTGCGTCCTTGTGTTTGCTTAAATATTCATCATAAGTGTCAACACTTTTTATAGGAACAATTTCAACGCTGCCTATAACCATAGGCTCTTTAACTGCGTTAAAAGAAATTGTGTTTTCACCTTTCTTAAAGCAGAACTGAAGCGGGTCGTTGTTGTAACCAAGATAATCGTTAACAAAAGTTTCTTTCCAAGTAAAGATTTCTTCCTGGTCAGGTCTTATATCATTACCGAGATAGTCCTGACGGAAACTTTTTGAACCATCTGACTTAGTTTCCAACACATCTTTAAACTTTCTTGTAAATGTACACTGAGCAGCATTTGTATAAGGAGTTTTACCATTAATCTTCAACTCACGAACAATGTTGATGTCTTTACCTTTCTCAGTGTAATATTTTACCTTAATGTTGTATTTTCCAGCTTTTTTCAATTTAAACTTGAAAACAACATTGTCGGTTTCACCAGTGTTAACAACTTTTTTAAAGTCGAAAGCACCGTTTGACTTATACTGTGAATCACTTCCAACACTTTCAATTTTTACACCAGATGTTTTTGAAGAAACATTGTCAGCTGTAATAACAACATTTTCTTTACCATTGGCGAGTGCTGAATTGGCTTCAAGGTATTCGTCATAAGTAGCAATCTCGTTATAAGATACTTTGCCGTAAACTGCTGAGGTGTTTGCTTTATTCTTAGCAGCACCATCAAGAGCGGCCTTAGCATTTACAACATCTGCTGCATTTTCGGCAGATACCGCAACTCCCAAGCAAGATGCAGAGATTAAAACTGCCATTAGGATTGAAAATACTCTTTTCATCACCGTTCTTCTCCCATAAAGATTTTCACTAAAAATAAATATCCTTTCTTTTTACGCAAAATTCACACAAAATATGAACAAAAACGCCTGCTCAAAACGAGAAATCGGCACTTTTAACATATTTTTGTTATGTTTTTGTGCAAATTGCACAATTAGATAGCGATATTTACTCAATGATGTCTTATAATACCATAATAAACAACACTTTTCTTGCTAATTTGTGATATTTATTTGTTGAATTTTACTTAATTGCTTTATTTTTCTTTACATTTCAGCGAAATGTGCTTGGCAAAAAGGCTTGTTTGTTAATTAAAAATTCAAAATTTGTAAAAAAATCTTTGGGTTTTTTTGGATTTTTCGGTTTCCCCTTGTGCATTTTGCACAATACCATACACAACTTATAGTAGTCCGCCGAAAAAGCATACACTATTCTACAAATAAAATTGCTGTTGACAAACCCGATTTTTTGATATATAATGATTGATATATAACAAATGTTATTTATCAATGTGAGGTGATTTTATGCCGCCGAAACCAAAGGTTTTAAGGGAAGATATTTTAAATTCGGGCTTTGAAATTTTAAGGCAAAGCGGGCTAAGTGCAGTCAATGCACGAGCGGTTTGCAAAAGGCTTAACTGCTCTACCCAGCCGATTTTTTCGCATTTTTCTTCAATGGAGGAATTTGAGGAAGCGATTATTCGCAAGGCGAGGGACTTGTACAATGATTATATTAAAACCGCTATGAAAAAAGAACAGCCTTTTAAGGCTTGCGGTCGGGCTTATATTGAGTTTGCCCGAGAAGAGCCAGAGCTTTTTAAACTGCTTTTTATGAGTGAAAATGTTGAAAATCCGCCAGCAGAGCTTTATGATGAAAACTATTCAAATGTGCTTAAAAAAGTTGAAGTTGTAAGCGGTCTTGATGAGCAAAAGAGCAAAAGTCTTTACTTTTATATGTGGATTTATACTCACGGGATTGCAACGCTGCTTGCGACTAAAACTGAGAATTTTACCAATGAGGAAATAGACAATATTTTAACACCAGCATACCAAAGTATGCTTAAATATTTGAGAAAAGAGGGAAATGATGAACGCAATTGAAGTAAAAAACCTTAAAAAATATTTTGGCGAAGTAAAAGCGGTTGACGATATTTCGCTGAAAGTAAAACAAGGCGAGCTTTTCGCATTTTTAGGTCTTAACGGTGCAGGTAAATCTACCACCATTTCGATTATTTGCGGTGCTTTGAAAAAGGACGAGGGCAAGGTTTTTGTAAATGGTTTTGATATTGACACCGACATTGACAAAATCAAAAACGATATAGGAATTGTCTTTCAAGGCTCGGCGCTTGACAAGCCTTTAAGCGTGTTAGAAAATCTTCGTTCTCGTGCTGCACTTTACGGAATTTCTGGCAAAGAATTTGACGAAAGAATGACAAAAATCAACGAAATGTTTGAATTAGAACAGGTGCTGAAACGCCCTTACGGTAAGCTTTCAGGCGGTCAAAAGCGTCGAGTTGATTTTGCTCGTGCTTTAATTCACAACCCGAAAATTTTGATTTTAGATGAGCCTACAACAGGGCTTGACCCGCAGTCAAGAATTATGGTCTGGAACACCGTTGACAAGCTCAGAAAAGAGCGAGGACTTACTGTATTTTTGACAACACATTATATGGAAGAAGCGGCTGAGGCTGATTTTGTTGTAATTCTCGACAGCGGTAAAACTGTCGCCGAGGGTACACCAAATTTCTTAAAAGAGAAATATTCTTCCGATTCAGTCAAGGTTTATAATGATGTTGAAAAAGAAACTTTAAAACAGCGAAATTTAGATTTCACCGAAGAAAACGGATATATAAATATAAAGGCGAAAAATATTGCCGAGGCTAAAAAGATTATAATTGAAAATGCCGATATTTTTGATGATTTTGAAATCATTAAAGGTAAAATGGACGATGTTTTCTTAAACGCAACAGGCAAAGCATTGCAAGGAGGCGACGAATAATGACCGATATTAAATTTTTAGTAAAAAGAAATATTAAAATGTTTTTTAAAGATAAAGGGTTATTCTTCACCTCGCTTATTACACCTTTTATTTTACTTGTGCTTTATTCTACTTTTTTGTCAAATGTTTATAAAAGCAGCTTTGTTGAAAATTTGCCAAAAGGCTTTAAAGTTGCCGACAGCTTAATCAACGGTCTTGTCGGCGGTCAATTAATCGGCTCGCTTTTAGCAGTTTCTTGCATTACCGTTGCTTTTTGCTCGAATATGCTTATGGTGCAAGACAAATTCAACGGTGCTCGTGATGATTTTCGCATTACCCCTGTTAAATCCTCGCATTTAGCATTAGGCTACTTTTTAGCAACGCTTACTTGTACATTTATTATTTGCTTGTTTGCAATGGTTGCAGGACTTATTTATATCGCTTGCATTGGCTGGTACATTACTGCTACCGATATTTTAATGTTGATACTGACATTATTTATTATGGTAATTTTCGGCACCTCGCTTTCATCGGTAATAAATTTCTTTTTATCATCGCAAGGTCAAATTTCCGCAGTCGGCTCGCTTGTAAGTTCAGTTTACGGTTTTATCTGCGGCGCTTATATGCCGATTTCAACTTTTAGCGACGGCTTGCAAAAAGTAATTTCTTTCTTACCGGGCACTTACGGTACTTCGCTGATAAAGCAAAACGCTTTGCGTGGTGTTTTCGAGGAAATGAGCAAAACGCATTTTCCAAGCAAGGAAATTGAAATGATAAAGGACAGTATCGACTACAACCTTTATTTCTTTGATAACAAGGTTTCGACATTGTCAATGTATGCTATTATTTCAGGCTTCTCTATCGCAATGCTTCTGCTTTATATATTAATGAACAAGTTTTCAAAGAAAACCAAATAAAAAAGAATAAAAATATAAATCTACCCCGTTATAGTTTCAATCTATAACGGGGTATTGTTTTAATGTATTTGACAAATACCTACCAATGTGGTAAGATTTAACCAGATCAAGAAAAGAGGAGGCACAAACAACTATGAAGATAAAGAGTTGTCGATGTCGATGTTGCAATAAAATAATGCTCGGCAAAATGCCGAATCGACAAGAAAGACGAATGTGTAACTAAACGCACACTAAAAAACAAAAACTAAAAACACAAAACTAAAAAATAAAATTATTAAAAAGAAATTTCGGAGGAAAATTATTATGTCATTATTTAAAAAAGAAATTAACAAAGTAGATATAAAAGATTCAAAAAATTGGGGTTTTGAAACCCGTCAGGTACAAATCGGTCAAGAGCAAGCAGACTCTGCAACAGACGCAAGAGCAGTTCCTATTTATGCTTCTGCTTCTTATGTTTTCCACAACGCTGACCACGCAGCAGACCGCTTCGGTCTTAGAGATGCAGGCAACATTTACGGCAGACTTACAAACCCTACTCAAAGCATTTTTGAAGAAAGAATTGCGTCGTTAGAGGGCGGTGTTGCAGCACTCGCCACCGCTTCTGGTGCAGCAGCAATCACCTACACTATTCAAGCACTCGCAAAAGCAGGCGAACACATTGTTGCTTCAAAAACAATTTACGGTGGTACTTACAACTTATTTGCAAACACTTTGCCTTTAACTTCTAACATTTCAACAACCTTTGTTGACCCTGAAGAAAAAGACTCTTTTGAAAACGCAATCAAAGAAAACACAAAGGCAATTTACATTGAAACTCTCGGCAACCCAAATTCAAACATTATTGATATTGAAGAGGTTGCAAAAGTAGCACATAAACACAACATTCCGTTAGTTGTTGACTCAACTTTCGCAACACCTTTCCTTGTTCGTCCTATCGAATACGGTGCTGATATTGTTGTACACTCAGCAACTAAATTTATCGGCGGACACGGTACTGCAATCGGCGGTGTTATCGTTGACAGCGGTAACTTCGATTGGAAAGGCTCGGGCAAATATCCTTGGATTTCTGAGGCTAACCCATCATACCACGGAATTAGCTTTTCAGACGCAGTCGGCGCAGCAGCTTTCGCAACTTATATTCGTGCAATATTGCTTCGTGATACAGGCTCAACCCTTTCACCATTCCACGCATTTTTGTTCTTACAAGGTCTTGAAACATTGTCGCTTCGTGTTGAGCGCCATGTGCAAAACGCTTTGAAAGTTGTTGATTATTTAGCAAAACACCCACAAGTTGAGGCTGTTCATCACCCATCATTATCGAGCGAACCTAGCCACAATCTTTACAAAAAATACTTCCCAAACGGCGGCGGTTCAATCTTCACATTTGAAATCAAAGGCGATGATAACACCGCTAAAAAATTCATTGATAATCTTGCTATTTTCTCGCTTCTTGCAAATGTTGCCGATGTTAAATCGTTGGTAATTCACCCAGCAAGCACAACACACTCACAGTTAAGCGAAGCAGATTTGCTCGACCAAGGCATTAAACCAAACACAATTCGTCTTTCAATCGGTATTGAAAAGGCTGACGACTTAATCGCCGCTCTTGACGCCGCATTTGAAGCAGTAAAATAATGCTCGACTAAAAGAGAAGCCTTAATATTTTTATAAATTTTAAGCCTGAGAGGTAATTATTTCTTTACCTTTCAGGCTTTTTGTTTGTGTGAGAGTTGCCACCCTTTAGTCGCCTATTGGCGACAGTTCCCCTCAAAGGGGCACCTGAAAAAAGTGAATAGTGAATAAAGAATAATTATTGTGTGCCTTACGGCACGAAATAAAAACTAAAAAACTTCAACCCTGAGGCGACACGAAACTAAATGTTTTATCAACCTTTTTGCCGAAGAGTATGCCAGCGGTGGCTCA
>CACZIY010000016.1 GCA_902781345.1 Oscillospiraceae bacterium
GACGAAGGCATTGAATTCCAAGGCTGTTCTTGCTCACAAGGTGCTTGGGACTCAACTGTATTCACTGTTTCTGGCGGTAAATGTAAATTAACAGGCGGAACAGTTATTGACGGTACTAATAAAGTATCGAGAGTATTAAACGTTACAGGCGGTACTGTTGAAATCAACGACGCTAACCTTAAAGGCGATAAAGGTCTTGATACCGGTAGAAGACTTATTTACTACTCAGGTGGTACTGTTAAGATTTATAAAGTTAAATTTGAATTGGGTACAAACCAAGGTAAATATGATGGTATTATTTCAAATGATGATGCTACATTAAGAAGTTTCTTAGCAGAAGGACATTGTTTCTTCAATTCAAGCGATGCTACTGATGAAAATGCATTTGAATATGCAACTGAAAACTTAATCCATAAGAAAGTATTGTATGTTGATGTTTGCGGCGACTGGGATACAACTGCTACATGTACAACCGCAGGTAAATGTACATTTTGTAATAAAGATATGGACGCTTTAGGACATAATTTCCAATGGAACTGTGATGATACTAACCACTGGAAAGAATGTACAAGATGCGAACTCGTTCAAGAGGGTACTACTGAAGCTCATACAGCAGGTGCTAAAGCTACATGTACACATGGTACAACTTGTGAAGTTTGCGGACTTTTCTATGGTGAAGCTTTAGGTCATGATATCGTGATGAGCATATTGATACACAATCACACTCAGGTGGTACAGCAACATGTACTGAAAAAGCCGTTTGTGAATTCTGTGGATTAGAGTACGGTGAACCTTTAGGCCACTCATTTGTAACTTATGTTTCAAATAATGACGCAACTTGCACTCGTGATGGTACAAAAACAGCAGTTTGTGCTCATGGTTGCGGCGCTACAGATACAATTGATGATGTAGGCTCAATGAAAGCACATAACATAGTTGAAGACCCTGCAGTTGCAGCAACTTGTAACTCAATGGGTAAAACAGCTGGTTCACACTGTGCTGATTGCGGTAAGGTTATCGTAGAGCAAAATTGGATTGCAGTAAATCCAAACGCTCATGATTGGGATTCAGGTGTAACTACACCGGCAACTTGCAAAGCAAAAGGTAAGATTGTTTACACTTGCGCAAATTGCGGTAAGACAGAAGAAGTTGAATTACCAATCGACCCTAATGCACATGTACTTTCTACTACAAGTAAAGCGGCAACATACTTCGCAGCAGGCTATAAGAACAGAAAAGTTTGTAAGCTTTGCGGTAAAGTAGTTTCTGCAGGTACAAAGATAGCTAAGA
This sequence comes from Oscillospiraceae bacterium, assembly GCA_902781345.1. Lineage (GTDB taxonomy): Bacteria > Bacillota > Clostridia > Oscillospirales > Acutalibacteraceae > RUG11462. The sequence continues at coordinate 1,291 of CACZIY010000016.1, forward strand.
AAGTTTTGGCTAAACCTACAAAATCAACTGTAAAAGCAGGTAAAGGACAATTTACTGTTAAGTATAAGAAAGTTAAGAATGCAACTGGATTCCAGGTTCGTTACAGAATTAAAGGAAAATGGATTGTAAAAACCTTTAATACTAAGAAGAATGCTTCTAAAGTAATTAAGAAGCTTGCAAAAGGTAAATACACTGTTCAAATAAGAGCAATGGTTAAGAAAGGCTCTAAGAAAGCTTACAGTAAATGGGCTAAGGCTAAAAAAGTTACAGTTAAATAAAAATTTAAAAATCGCCTGATTATTCAGGCGATTTTTTTGTGCAAAAATTATTCTATAATGCAGTCATATTCCGATAAAAATACATCAAGCTGTATCAGCCAAGCGAGCAGCTGTGGCTTTGCCATTAACTGCCCAAACCAAGTTATATTCTCTTTTTGCTTTAATGATTTATAAACGCAAAAATCCAAAATTTCTGCTATTCGGCTGTCATTTTTCAGCCTTTTTTCAAGCATTTTTGTAACAATTTTTTCGTATTTTGGATTGTGCGTTTTCGGGTAAGGCGACTTTTTTCGCCAAAGAATTTTTTCGGGCAAATATTCTTTAACTGCATTTCGCAACAACGCTTTTTCAACTTCCCCTTCAAACTTAATTTTCCAAGGAACATTATAAACAAATTGCGCTAAGCGGTGGTCGGCAAACGGAACTCTGACTTCAAGGGAGGAAGCCATACTCATTCGGTCTTTGCGCTCAAGCAAGTTAGTCATAAAATATTTTATCGAAAGATGTGAAGCCTTTCGGGCAGTAATATCTTGCTCACTATCGTCAGGCAAACACTCGACTTCGTCTAAATCTCTCTTATAAATTTTTGATAAATATTCGTAGCCCTCATTAGCCATAACTATTTTTTTATCAAACAAATTCGCTCTTGCAAAAGGCTTATGCACAAACGGGAAAAATTCCGAATTCAGCATTTCTTTGCGGTAAAACCACGGGTAGCCGCCGAAAATTTCGTCAGAACATTCACCTGAAATCGCAACAGAATGTTCCTTTTTAACCTGTTCACAAAAGTATAAAAGCGATGAATCAATGTCCGCTTGCCCAGGAAAATCACGGAATTTCGTTGCGTTTTCAAGATATTTTGCTACTATTTCGCTGCTCGCTGTCAAAACTGTATGGTCGGTTTTAAGATAATCAGCTAAATAAACAGCATATTCATCATCGCCTTGCGGTTGAAAAAGCGATTTTTTGAAATTCTTTTTGTTGCCCTCGTACTCAAATGAGTAGGTCGATAAAACTTTGCCTTGTGCAACATATTCCCTTGCAACCAGCGCCGAAAGTGCCGAAGAATCAAGTCCGCCTGATAAAAATGTGCAAAGCGGAACATCTGATTTTATTTGTCGCTTTACTGTATCTAAAAGAAGCCTTTTAACCTCTTTTGCCGCTTCATCTTTTGTAACATCTAACTTTTCGGGCTTTAGCGAAAAATACTTATAAAGGCTTAAACCTTTTTTAGAAAAAGAGCCGCAGTATCCTGGTTTTATTTCAAAAATATTCTTAAAAACTGTTTGCCCTTCAAGCGTTATCGGGCTTAAAAACAGAAGCTGCCAAAGCCCCTTTTTATCAATTATCGGCTTTATTCCTGAAAGGCTTAGCAACGCTTTAATTTCAGAGGCAAAAGCAAAAACGCTGTCGTCAAAAGCGAAGAAAAACGGTTTTATTCCGAAGCGATCACGGGCGAGAAAAACCTTTTCTTTTTGCTCATCAAAAATAGCAAATGCGAAAATTCCGTTTAATTTTTCAACGCATTTTTCGCCGAAAACCATATAGGAGTATAAAACAACCTCGGTGTCGCAAGTAGTTTTAAACTCGATTTCTTCGCTTTCAAGTTCCTTTTTTAACTCCTCGCAGTTGTAAATTTCTCCGTTATAAACAATGGTGTAGCAGTATCCGTTCTTGTAGGCTTTCATAGGCTGTTTGCCTTTTTTAATGTCCATAATGCTAAGGCGGTTATGAGCCAAAACACCGTTTTTAAACTTGAAAATTCCGTTATCATCAATTCCCCTGTGTTTTAAAACGCTGTTCATTTTTTGAACCTTTTCACATCTATTTTCAATAGGCTTGTTAAAATCCACCAGTCCGCAAATAGAACACATATAATTCACCTCGTCTTTGTATCGGGCAACTTTATTAAAGCGTTGCTTTATTATTATATGTAATAATTTCATTTTTGCCAAAACGGTGAAATTTTAAACAAAAAGGCAGGTGAATTTTCACCCACCTTATATTATTAGCTTTTATTTTACAAAATCAAAGAAGTTTATTCTTAATAATTCGCCTGTATAATCGCTGTATTCATTTGTGGTGTTGTTATTATCAATTTTGCCATCGCCGCCAAGACCTACATATAAACAACCGTTGTTGAATATAAAGCTTCTTGCATACGCTTTTGTGTTAAACGAAACGACTCTTTCAAAGTTTTCAAAGTTTTCATCGGTTTCAAAAACTATTGTTGAAAAATCATTTTTATCATTTTGTTTAGACGCTAAAACATAGTATTTGCCGTTATGCTCGAAAGCATCACGAGGTACATATTCATCAAACCCTTCGCCTAATGAAACTTTCTCAAATGCATTTGAGCGTTTTTCAACATCGCTTGATTTGAAAATACCGTTTTTAATTACAATGAAATTGTCGCCTACCTGCTCTTTAAAAGGACATTCGATTTCATCGTGAATTTCCTGCATACCCACCTTCATAGCACCGCTTACAGGAGTGTTGGTTTCAAAATCATAATAACCTTTATAAGGTGTTGTGTAATTACCATTTGTGTTTTTGACAGTTATCGTGTTGTTTCTTGCAACTGCTAAAAATCCTTTAAGGTCATCACCTGATGTAACCTGATAAAAAGCATCACGCTCTTTATCATATTTAAATAATCCCGAGTATGAGTTGTTTGTATCGTTTGAATTGTTGCTGTGGGAAATATATAATTCACCTTTGAAAGTGAAAATATCATAAGCGCGCCAATAATAAGTTGTTTGCACGTCGTAATACTCTCCCGTAGAGGAATTGTAACCTTTGTAAATAGGACCGTCCAAACGATTACCTTCAAAATCGTATAACTCAAGATTTTGTGCTTTTGCATCGGTACAAATTTTATCGCCTGAAATTCTTTGAACACAGTAGTCGATTTTATGATTGCCGTCTTGCACCATTCCTGAAAAATAATAATCGCCGTCATATTTTACCATATCATAACAATGAACAGACAAAGGGAGTTTATAGTAGTCAATCCATTTGCCTTTTTCAGCATTATAAGCATAATAGCTACCGTCATTCATCAAAAGCGGGTCGGTTGAAAGAGTGAATAAAGTTCCGTCAATCATAAAGAAGCGTTGAGCCGCCTCGGTGCTTAATTTATCATCTGTTCCGGCACCTGAACCGTTTTGCACTTTAAACATATGTTTAGTAGTTGAGAAGTTATTGTAGAAGAATAAAGGTGTTCCGCCGTAATCAGCGCCTGAGTTTTCGCTATAATCGCCGTAGCCCATAACAACTTTGTTGTCTACAACTGCTAAATCCCAAATATTTCTGGCATATGTGTTTTTTGAATTAACAATAAACTCATCAGCAGGGAAACCTAAACTTTCAGGCACTACCTCTTTGTTTTTATACATACTAAGCAAATCTTCTCCGTCAAAAGCTGTAAGCCAGCGATTAATATTTGCTTTTTTAGTTTCGCTTAAAGCGGCAAATTCATCACCGCTTAAACTTTCTTTGTAAAAAGAAGCAACATCATTTATAGAACGAAAATTATCGTTTTGAGTTGCATAGGAATAAAATCCGTCAACACAAACATAACCTCTGCCGACAAATTTTCTTAAAATGTTACCTGAAATAGGGTTAAAGTCGGTATGCTCCTCATGAATATTTACAATAGAGCCTACTATACCTGTAAAAGTCCCTTCGGTATAGTATTCATCAGAATCAAAAGGAATATCAACTTTATAGCCTGTTTTTTGGGTTAATTCTGATTCAAGTGTATCAACAGGAGCAATTAGTGTTCCCATTGTAACGGTGTGACCTTCTGCTTTTAATTGCGCAATTTTTGCTGTATCAACCTCGGTGTACCACCTGATACCGTTTGGTCCGACTAATCTTATAGAAGCACCTTTTATCATAGATGAAGTAACTTTAATACGAGCAGCAGCATTAACATTGGTAGCGGAAAAAACGCTTAAAACAATCGAGAATGATAATAAGAATACTAATAACTTCTTCATAAACTACACCTCTAAATATTTTTCAAACAACAACCTATTATAATAATTATACACTTTAGCTTTTAAAAAATCAATATTAATAATTAATATGTTGCGTTTTTTGGCGGTTTGTGATAAAATAACTTTAATAAAATGATGAGGAAATTTGTTATGGAGAGTATTCAAAAATATTTGCTTTCAGCACAGTTTTTTACAAGCATTGCAATTGTTATTTTGTGTGTTGTAATACTTATTGTGCTTAAAAGAGTTTCTAAAAAGTTTATAAAAATGCGTAAAATGAACGGTAAAAATGCAACCAGCACCAAAACGCTTTTTTCAATTGTAAAATACATTTTACTGATTTTTACCGCATTAACTGTTTTGCAGATAAACGGTATTAATGTTTCTTCTATGATAACAGGGCTTGGCATTGCCGGTATCGTTGTCGGTTTTGCATTGCAAGATATTCTAAAAGATTTTATAATGGGTACTAACATTTTGTGGGATAGTTTTTATTCGGTCGGCGATGTAGTAAAATACCACGAAATTGAAGGTAAGGTTATTTCATTTAATTTAAAGGTAACAAAAATATGTGATATTAAAACAGGTAATATTATTTCAATTTGTAACCGCAATATTTCTGAAATTGAAAAAATTTCAGATAATTTAGCAATAACTATTGCTACCGATTATAACGAGGAAAAAGAAAAGGTAGAAAAGGTTTTAGAACAAGTTTGTGAAAAAGTTGGGGCTTCAAGCGATGTTACTTTATGTGAGTATAAAGGGTTAAATGAATTCGCTGAAAGCTCAATTAATTATTTATTAACGCTAAAATGCAACCCTGAAATCAGATACGCTGTAAAGCGTTTTGCGTTAAGCGTTATCTATGATGAATTTAAAAAGAATAATATTAAAATTCCGTTTAACCAATTAGATGTTCATATAGAAAAATAAAGGAGAAAAGATATGTTAGTTCGAGAAATGCAAGAAAAAATTATGGAGTTGAAAAAGCAAAAGGATTTTTGTATTTTGGCTCATTCCTATGTAGCAAGAGAGATTATTGAAATTGCCGATGTTACGGGCGATTCTTTTGCACTTGCCAAAGAGGCTATGAAAATGCCGCAAAAGAATATTATTATGTGCGGTGTCAGATTTATGGCTGAAACTGCGAAAATTCTTTCTCCTGAAAAAACAGTTTACCTTGCAAATCCTATTGCAGGTTGTCCTATGGCTGAGCAAATGGACACAGACTTGCTTTCGCAATTAAAAGAAATGTATCCTGATTATACCGTTGTCGCTTACATTAATACAACCGCTGAGCTTAAAACACTTTGTGATGTTTGCGTAACATCTTCGTCAGCGGTTAAAATTATTGAAAAAATTGATAACGATAAAATCTTGTTTATTCCTGATTGCAACTTGGGTGATTACATTTCAAAAACCTTGCCAAATAAGACTTTAAAATTAGTTCACGGCGGTTGCCCTACTCACGCAAGAGTCAGCGCAAATGAAGCTAAAAAGGCGAAAGAGGAACACCCAAATGCTTTATTGTTAGTTCATCCTGAATGTTTACCTGGCGTTGTTGAGCAGGCTGATTATGTCGGCTCTACTTCGGGAATTATGGATTTTGCAATGAAATCAGATGCAAAAGAGTTTATTATAGGTACTGAAACCTCAATTGAGGAGCATTTAAAATACCTTTGCCCTGATAAAAAATTCTATACTATGTCAAAAGATTTAGTTTGTCATAATATGAAAGCAATTACTTTGCCTGATGTTTATAACTGCCTTTTAGGCGAAATGGGCGAAGAAATTAAAATGAGCGATGAGTTTATTGCAAGCGCTCGCAAACCGATTGACGAAATGATAAGGTTAGGTTAAAAATGAAAAAAGCGTTAATTGCGATGAGTGGCGGCGTAGATTCAAGCGTTGCTGCTTATCTTTGTGTAAAAGATGGTTTAGAGTGCATAGGTGCAACTATGAAGCTCTATGACAATGATGATATTTATATTGATACTGAAAAAACCTGTTGCTCGCTTTCTAATATTGAAGATGCGCGTTCAGTAGCAATGAGGTTAAATTTCCCTTACTATGTTTTTAATTTCAAGGGCGAATTTGAAGAGTGTGTTATCAAAGATTTTGTTGACAAATATTTGGCGGGTAAAACGCCAAACCCTTGCATAGAATGTAACCGTAGTTTGAAGTTTAAAAAGATGATGAACAGAGCAAAAGAGCTTGGTATTGATTATGTTGTTACAGGTCATTATGTAAGACGGGAGTTTGACGAAAAAACAGGTAGATATTTGCTCAAAAAAGCGGTTGATAACTCAAAAGACCAAAGTTATGTTTTGTATTCTATGACGCAAGATGAACTAAAACATACTCTTTTTCCGCTTGGCAGCTTTACAAAGGCACAAATTCGTGAAATTGCAAGTGAGCAAGGCTTTATAAATGCGAATAAGCACGACAGTCAAGATATTTGCTTTGTGCCTGACGGCAACTATGCCGCTTTTATCGAAAACCGACTAGGAACACCTTTGAAAAAAGGTAATTTTGTTGATAAAGATGGTAACATTTTAGGCGAGCATAAAGGCATTATTCATTATACGATAGGTCAGCGAAAAGGACTTGGAATTGCGCTTGGCAAGCCTGTTTTTGTAAACGATATTAAGGTTGAAGAAAATGAGGTCGTTTTGGGCGATGAAAGCGATTTGTACAAAAAAGGTCTTGTCGCTGATAATATTAATTTGATTTCGGTTGAAAAAATCGATAAGCCTGTTCATATAGCGGCGAAAATTCGTTATAGCAAGGCGGAACAGCCTGCTACTGTTATGCAAAAAGGCGACAAACTTTATGTTGAGTTTGATGAGCCTCAAAGGGCAATTACCAAAGGTCAGGCTGTTGTTTTGTATGACGGTGAAACAGTTGTCGGCGGCGGAACAATAGTTGAAATTAATGATGGATTTTTAAAATAAAATATTTTCAAAAAATGAAACTTTTTGAAGAAATATTTACGCTTAATAATTGCAAAAAATATTTTTGTTATGAAAGGAAGTTTTTTCGATGAAAAAAACGGTTATTATTCTTTTATCATTAATTTTAATTTTTAACAGTATTCCGTTTTTAAACGCATTTGCTGATGATGAGGAAGAATTTTCAAGTAATTATACTTGCTCATTTGACAGCGAAACAGGCGTTTTAACTATTAACGGAAGTGGCGAGATTAATACTTACGGCGACCGTGATTATTCGGTTATCGGCTATTACTATTATGATTGGGTAAAATACAAGGACGAAGCTAAAACAGTAGTTATCGGCGAGGGAATTGAAAATATTCCTGAAGGTGCTTTTACGAAATTTTCAAAATTAAGTTCTGTTCAACTCCCATCAACCTTGAAAAAAGTCGGCTATGGTGCTTTTGTACTGTGTAAAAAATTAAAAAGCATTGATTTACCGGAAAATACAGTAGTGGTTGCGGACTATGCTTTCAGAAGTTGTAGAAGTTTACAAAAAATTACATTAGGCAAAAATGTTGCCACTTTATATAGCGGATGTTTTCTTGATTGTCCGAATTTAAATACAATTTCGCTTGACAGCGAAAATCCTGATTTTAAATACAGCGACGGCGGTATTTACACATCTGATTTTAAAACTTTAATTACTGTTGAAAGAGATGTAAAAACCTTTAAACTAAACCAAAATACAACTAAAATAAGCAGATTTGCTTTTAATAACAGTAATGTAAAAAGTTTTGAAATTCCTAAAAAAGTAACCTCTTTTGCGGCTGCTTTTTACAGAAGTAATATTCAAAAAATTACTTTTGAAAAGGGCAGCAAAGTAAAAGAAATAATAACTTTGAGTTTAAGTTACGGTGATGATTGCGGTGAAACTTACGGCACTTTTGAAAGTTGTGAAAAACTGAAAAGTATAAGTTTGCCTGAAAGTGTTAAAAGAATCGGTTACTTTTCTTTTACTAACTGCAAAAAACTCGAAAAACTGCATTTTAGCAAAAATGTAAATCAAATAGGTTACTATAACTTTTTCAATACTCTTTCGCTTAAAAAACTTACAGTAGATAAAAATAATAAAACATTTTCAAGCAAAAAAGGTTGTCTTTACTTAAAAAATAATGGCTTGAAAATTTTAGCAGCGGTTTGTTCAAATCAAAAGAAAGTAACAATTGATAAAAAGACCGATATGATTGGCAGATTGGCTTTTCAAGGTAGCAAAATTAAAAGCATAACAATTCCTGAAAATGTAAAATACATTGTTGAAGGTGCTTTTTCATCTTGCAAAAAATTAAGCAAGATTAATTTTGCTAAAAACGGTAAGTTAGAAGTTATCGGCTATTCATTAGGTGAATTAATCGATGTCGGCGAAGAAGATTATCGCAAGTCAAATAATTTAAGCAGTTCTCCTTTTGATAACTGCACAAGTTTGAAAACATTAACTTTACCAAATTCACTTAAATATGTAATGGGCGCTTTTGCAAATTGTAAAAAACTTCAAAAAATGCATATCGGCAAGAGTTTCAAATTATTCCTTAACAGTTATTGGGACGATTGCTATAATGACAAGTATGGTAAATCATGGAATTATGATGAAAAAGCAACTTTTGAGGGGCCGGCAAATGCAAAAGGAATGAAAAGTTTTACTGTTGCAAAGTCAAACAAATATTTTTCATCAAAAAACGGTGTTATTTACAATAAAAAGCAAACAAAATTGCTAAAATACCCTGTTGCTAAAAAAGGCAAATCTTTTACAGTAGGTAAAAAGGTAACAAGTATTGGAAATTATGCGTTCTTTCTTTGCAAATATTTGAAAAAGATTAAAATACCTGCAAATGTAAAGAATTTTGGCTATTACTCAGTAGGCTATAAATATGGTGTTGATGAGTATGGTTATAATACAGAAGTTGTAGATAAAAGTGTTACAATCCTTTGCAAAAAGAATTCAAAGGCTTACAAATACGCAAAACAAAACGGTGTAAATTATAAATTTTATTAAAAAGTAAAACACGGGTAGAAGTTATTTCTACCCGTGTTTTTTGTTGCCCCTTAACGGTTCGGGGGCTTTTTGGTATCCCTTATCAGTATATGAAGCAAAAAATAAATTATTCGCTTTTTGAATCTAATTCAAGCTCTTTAATAGGGTCAACCTTTGCGCCGTCTTTTTCCACTTCAAAATGCAAATGCGGTTTTTCTGAAATCTCGCAAGGCACTTTGCCGATAACGCCGATTTTTTTACCTATTTCAACTATATCGCCTTTGCTGACCTTAATGTTTTCTAAACCGCAGTAATAGCAAACAATTCCGTTACCGTGGTTAATAACTACAGTATCGCCCAAAGCACTGTCTTTATATACTTTTTTAACTCTGCCTTTGCCAGCAGAAAAAACATCGGTACCTTTCTTTGAAAAAATATCAATACCTAAATGTAATCGCCAATCGTTAAAAGTTTTTGAAAATTGCATTTTTTCTTTGCTGAACCTTTTGCCGATTGTTCCGCCAAGTGGCATAATAAAGCTGTTCGCTGTAAAACTTTGTGTTTCGACGGTAGTTTTTTGGGTGGTTGTTGTAGTAGGGTAAAAGGTTGTTGTAATTTGAGTTTCTTTTTTAATATCGGTTTGGTTTTTGCGGATTTCAACTACCGATTTTTCGGTAACTGTGTTGCTGTTGTACAGTTCATTTTTTCGGTTAACTGCCGAAACCGCACCGATTGCCAATGCTAAAATACAAATAAAAAGCGAAAAATACATTCCCGCTTTATTTGGATTTGGCTTTTTTTCTTTATGTTCTGTCATAAAAAATCAATTCCTTTCTTAAATGCGATATGGCGAAATTAACGCTGTATCGCTTTATCTTTGTAAATAGTTTTGGTCATAAATTCACAAAATATACATAAAATAACACAACAAAGGTCAAAAAAAGTCAAATTGTTCACAATTTGTTTACAATTAACCTATTGACAAATCGTTCATTTAGTGGTAAATTATACATAACCGATAAAGGTTAGGAAAGGTCAAACTCGAAATTCTATCAGAAAGGAATTAGTTATATGGCTGATGAAAAGAATGTAAAAGAACAAGCTGAAGCTTGCGAAGAAAAAGCTAAGGCTGATAATAAAAAGGATAAAAAAGATAATAAATTAAAAAAAGAGAATGAAGAATTAAAACAACAGTTACAAGAGCAAAAGGACCTTTTGCTTCGTACCGCTGCCGAGTTTGATAATTATAAAAAAAGAGAAACAGCGGCGAAAGAAAAGTTGGCTTCTTATGTTAAAGGCGAAACGCTGAAAGCAATTTTGCCTTCTCTTGACAATATTAACAGAGCGCTTTCGGCTGATGAAAATTCTGCCGATTACGCAAAAGGCGTTTCAATGACAATTAAAGGTCTGTTAGACGCACTTAAAAAAGAAGGACTTGAAGAAATTAATCCAGTAGGCGAAACATTTGATGTTAATTTCCACATGGCTGTTATGAAAGTTGAAGATGAAAAAGCAGGCGAAAATGAAATTACAAAAGTTTTGCAAACAGGTTATAAATTAGGAGATACAGTTCTTCGTCCCGCAATGGTTGAAGTCGCAAATTGCGATTGATTATATTAAAAATTATTTTTGAAAGGAAATGAATATATTATGGGTAAAATTATAGGTATTGACTTAGGTACAACAAACTCTTGTGTAGCAGTTATCGAAGGCGGCGAGCCTGTTGTAATTGCAAACGCAGAGGGTGCAAGAACAACTCCTTCAGTTGTTGCATTTTCAAAAAATGGCGAAAGAATGGTAGGTCAGGTTGCTAAACGCCAGGCTATTACAAATCCTGATAAAACTATTTCATCAATCAAAAGAGAAATGGGTACTGATTATAAAGTAACCGTTGATGATAAATCTTATACACCGCAAGAAATTTCAGCAATCATTTTGCAAAAGCTTAAAACCGATGCTGAAAGCTATCTCGGTGGCCCTGTTACTGAAGCGGTTATTACAGTTCCTGCTTACTTTACAGACGCACAACGTCAAGCAACTAAAGACGCAGGTAAAATAGCTGGTCTTGATGTTAAAAGAATTATCAACGAGCCTACTGCAGCGGCTCTCGCTTACGGCGTAGATAAAGAGTCAGACCAAAAAGTTATGGTTTATGACCTCGGTGGTGGTACATTTGATGTATCTATTATCGAAATGGGCGACGGTGTTCAAGAAGTTCTTGCTACTGCAGGTAACAACCGTTTAGGTGGCGATGACTTTGATAAGAGAATTATGGATTACATTCTCGCTGATTTTAAATCAAAAGAGGGTATTGATTTATCAGCTGATAAAATGGCAATGCAAAGAATTAAAGATGCCGCTGAAAAAGCAAAAATCGACCTTTCTGGTATGACAACTGCTGAAATCAACTTACCGTTTATTTCTGCTGATGCTACAGGTCCAAAACACTATGAAACAACTTTAACAAGAGCAAAATTCAACGAGCTTACTGCTGATTTGGTTGAATCAACAATGGGTCCTGTTCGTCAGGCACTTAAAGATTCAGGCCTTTCAGCAAGCGAAATTAATAAAGTTCTTATGGTTGGTGGTTCTTCAAGAATTCCAGCTGTAAATGACGCTATTAAAGAATTTTTAGGCAAAGAGCCGTTTAAAGGTATTAACCCTGATGAATGTGTAGCAGTCGGTGCTGCAATTCAAGGCGGTGTACTTGGCGGCGATGTTAAGGGCTTGTTGCTTCTTGATGTTACACCACTTTCACTCGGTATCGAAACAATGGGCGGTGTTTCAACAAAGGTTATTGAAAGAAACACAACTATTCCTACTAAAAAATCACAAATTTTCTCAACCGCTGCAGACGGTCAGACTTCAGTAGAAGTTCATGTTTTGCAAGGTGAAAGAGAATTTGCTAAAGATAACAAAACTTTAGGCGTATTCCACCTTGACGGAATTGCTCCTGCTCCAAGAGGCGTACCACAGATTGAAGTTACTTTTGATATTGATGCAAACGGTATCGTTCATGTATCAGCAAAAGATAAGGGTACAGGTAAAGAGCAAGCTATTACAATTACTTCTAACACTTCAATGAGCAAAGAAGATATTGAAAAAGCTGTAAACGAAGCAGAAAAATATGCTGAAGAAGATAAAAAACGCAGAGAGTCGGTTGATATCAGAAACAATGCTGACCAAATGGTTTATCAAGCAGAAAAAACATTAACTGACGCAGGCGATAAGATTTCTGAAGAAGAAAAAGCACCTGTTAAAACTGCGATTGATGCTTTGAAAGAGGCATTAAAAGGCGAAGATACTGAGGCTATTAAAACAAAACAAGAAGAGTTGCAAAAAGCTCTTTATGCTGTTGCTGAAAAGCTTTATCAGCAAGCACCACAAGGTGATGCACAAGGTGCTAATCCTGACGCTGCTAATGGTAACGACGGCGACAATGTTTATGACGCTGAATTTACCGAAACAGACGAAAACTAATTTGTAATATCAATTTTAGGCGGTAACTCTCCGAAAATTTTCGGGGAGTTATACTGCTGAAAAATGAAAGGAATTTTTATGGCAGAAAAGCGAGATTATTATGAAGTCTTGGGCGTTGATAAAAGCGCTGATGACGCTACAATAAAAAAGGCTTATCGTAATTTAGCCAAAAAATATCACCCTGATTTAAACCCTGATAACAAAGAGGCGGAAAAGAAGTTCAAAGAGGTAAATGAGGCTTACGAGGTTCTTTCCGATTCAGAGAAAAAAGCGAGATACGACCAATTCGGTCATGCTGGCGTTGACCCTAATTTCGGCGCAGGCGGTGCAGGTGGCGGCTCGCCTTTCGGTGGTGGATTTGGCGATTTTGGCGATATTTTTTCAGACCTTTTCGGCGGTGCTTTTGGCGGCTCAAGAAGGTCTAATCCTAATGCACCGAGAAGAGGTGCAGATACTGCCGCAAGAATTACAATTTCTTTTGAAGAAGCGGCAAAGGGTTGCCAAAAAACTATTAAGGTTACGCATATTGAAAACTGTTCTGCCTGTGGCGGTAGCGGTGCAAAAGCAGGAACCACTCCTAAAACTTGTCCTCATTGTCACGGCTCAGGTCAAGAGGTTGTTCAGCAAAGAACACCTTTTGGTGTAATGCAAACTCAACGCCCTTGTTCACATTGCGGCGGAAAAGGTAAGATAATCGAACACCCTTGCGAAAAATGCTCAGGCAAAGGTAAGGTAAGGATTACAAGAGAGCAAACTGTAAACATTCCTGCAGGTATTGACGATATGCAGGTGCTTAATGTTCGTGGTCAAGGTGATGCTGGCTCAAACGGCGGCCCGAACGGCGACCTCAGAATTGAAGTAAATGTTCGTCCTCACCCAATTTTTGAGAGGGACGGTTTTGATGTTTATGTTGAAGTTCCTGTAACATTTGTTCAGGCTTCTTTGGGTGCAGAAATTTCTGTGCCAACTCTTGACGGCAAGGTTAAGTTTAAAATTCACGAGGGTACACAATCAGGCGATGAATTCAAACTGGCCGGCAAAGGTATTAAACGCATTAATTCTTCTGGCAGAGGAAATCAGTATGTTAAGATTAATGTTGAAATTCCAAGAAATTTGTCGAAAGAGCAAAAGGAGCTTTTAAAACAATTTGACAGCAAATCGGACGACAAAAACTATAAGAAAAGAAAAACATTTTTTGATAAATTGAAAAATATGTTTGAATAGTTACATAAAAGGCGGTTTTTACCGTCTTTTTTTGTTGACAAATATAATTTGTAATATTATAATAAGTCTCAAAGAGGGTGAAGGTTATGAAAATTCGAGGAATAGTCAGCGGAATGGTAATGCAAAGAGATAAAAATAACCTTTGCGATATATTCTTTACCGCTGATGAAGAAGTTAAAAAAATCGAAGTAAGTGACAAATTCAGCGTTGTTAAATTTGAAAAGGAAAATGAGCGTTATCATCTTAGCGGAATTCGCACAGGCGGTCCTTACACTTTAAAAATCAACGATGAATTATTCTCTGATATTTATGTCGGCGATGTCTGGATTTTAGCAGGTCAATCAAACAATCAAGGTGTCGGCAGATTAGTCGATATTGACTACAATACAAACGATAAAATCCGTGCTTTTTATTTGGACAGTCATTGGGATATCGCCAATCACCCATTGCATAAATTGGGCGAGTCTTTTTATAAGGTGCATACAGAAGTTTTGAACGCAACACCGACTAATTTTAATATTAAGGGTGTTGGTCCAGGTCTTTCTTTTGCACAAAGAATGTTCTCATTAACAGCCGCACCGCAAGGAATTATTGCAAGCTCACACGGCGGTACAAATTTGTATGAGCAATGGGCGCCTGAAAAATTATCACTTGGCCCTGATAAAAGCCTTTACGCTGCAACTTATGCTCGATTTATCGACAACGGTGCAAACTGCAAGGGTGTTCTTTGGTATCAGGGTTGTTCTGATACTTATGAAGAACGCTATACTCATTATGCTGATAATATGATTAAACTTGTAAAAGCGTTTAGAACCGATTTTAAAGAGGATTTGCCTTTTGTTCAGGTGCAAATCAGCCGAATGAGTTGGGCAAGCTTTGAGTTTGATGATAAAGATAAAATGTGGACTTCTATTCGTGAACAACAGCGACAATTAAACTCAAGAATTGACAATTTTGATACTGTTCACACCATTTCTTACAGGTCGGCAGACGGTATTCATTTGACTTCTGATTCGCAAGAAATTCTCGGAAAAGACGCTGCCGAAGCGATGTTTTGCTTGATTTACGGTAAGTTATACAACTGCAAACCGGGTATAAGGCTCGATTCTATTGAGGTTTATCAAGATGATTATGATGAAAATATTTCAAGTGTGATTTTAAACTATAAAAATGTTCACGGAAAATTGCTGGGTAACAGCAGGGCCATGGGCTTTAATCGTTCTTGGGGCAGTGATTATTTAGAAAACAGCGGAATTTTTGATGTTTTTGTTGACGGAAATCAAGTAACGCTTCGTTGCAATTTTCCAAAAGAAAAAATAATCGGTCAATATCTTTGGTATGGTGCCGGCAGAAATCCATCGGCAAATATTACTGATGAAAAGGGACGTTCTTTGCCTGCGTTCGGTCCTGTTAAAATTAAAGAAGGAAAAGTTGATTAAACCGGATTTTTTTGATAAAATAATTATGTAAAGGCGGTCTTATAATGAATACAGATAAAAGAAAAGTTGTTTTAGTCGGAACAGGTATGGTCGGAATGAGCTTTGCGTATGCCCTTGTTAATCAAGGAGGAATTTGCAATGAACTTGTTTTAATTGATTTAAACCATGAGCGAGCAGTCGGAGAGGCTATGGATTTAAACCACGGTCTCGCTTTCGCAAAATCAAATATGAAAATCTATGCAGGCGAGTATGCTGATTGCAAAGATGCAGATATTGTTGTAATTGCCGCAGGTGTTGCACAAAAAGAGGGTGAAACAAGAATTGACCTTTTGCAAAGAAATACTGAAGTGTTCCGTTCGATTATCACCCCGGTTGTAAAATCAGGATTTGACGGAATTTTTTTGGTAGCGACTAATCCTGTTGATATTATGACAAGAGTAACTTATGAAATCTCTCGTTTTGGTGCGGCAAGAGTTATCGGTACAGGTACTTCGCTTGATACCGCAAGACTTCGCTATCTTTTGGGCGATTATTTTACTGTTGACCCGAAGAATATTCATGCTTATGTTATAGGTGAACACGGCGACAGTGAGTTTGTTCCGTTTTCTCAGGTAATGCTCGCAACAAAGCGAATTTCAGAGGTTTTAGATGATGATAAGAATGCTTTTTGTGTTGATGGTATGAAAGAAATTGAAGAGCAAGTGCGTACTTCCGCTTATGAAATTATTAAAGCAAAAAAAGCTACTTATTACGGAATTGGTATGGCAATAACTCGTATAGTTAAAGCGATTTTAGGTGATGAAAACAGCGTATTAACAGTTTCGGCTAAACTTTCGGGAGAATACAATTCAAAAGATGTTTTTATAGGCGTTCCTTGTATCATCGGAAGAAACGGCGTAAAAGAGGTTATTGAACTTTCTTTGACAGATGATGAAAAAGAAAGATTTGAGAATTCAAAAAATGTTTTAACAGACAACTTTGAAGGATTAAAATTGTAATAAAAGTTGACATAAAACAAGTAGTTTTTAAAACTGCTTGTTTTTTATTGTAAAAAATTAAAAAAATTGTCAATTTTTAAACAAAAATCTAAATTTTACAGTAGATTTTTTATCTTACTTATGTTATAATTAGACTAGCATTATGTGTAATTTTGTATATCATAATGAATATTCAATAATATTGAAAGAGAGGATTAATTATCTTATGAAAAAGCGTAAGGGTAATTTGCCTTTTAGAGGCACACCTGAACAAGAAGCACAGTTAATGAAAGTAATTGAAGACCATAAAGGTCAAGACGGCGCTCTTATGCCTGTAATGCAAGAAGCACAGGAGATTTACGGTTATTTGCCAATCGAAGTTCAGCAAATGATTGCAAAAGGCTTAGGCGTTCCTGTTGAAAAGGTTTATGGCGTTGCTACTTTCTATTCTCAGTTCGCTTTATCACCAAAAGGTGAGTATAAAATTTCTGTCTGTCTTGGTACTGCTTGCTATGTAAAAGGCGCACAAGATGTTCTTGACAGAATTTCTCAAATTCTTGGTATCGGCGCTGATGAATGTACCCCTGACGGAAAATTCTCAATTGAGGCTTGCCGTTGTATCGGTGCTTGCGGTTTGGCACCAGTTATGACTGTAAACGATGAGGTTTATGGCAGACTTCAAAAAACCGATGTAGACGATATTCTTAAAAAATACATGTAATTTTTAAAATACATTATTATTGGAGATATAGTAATGAAGATTAGAGATATAAAAGAACTTTTGAATGCCGATGTTTTGTGCTGTGAAGAAGAGCTTGATAAAGAAGTTAATTCTGCTTGCGGTTCTGATATGATGAGTGATGTATTGGCTTATGTTAAAGACCAGGCAGTTTTGCTTACAGGACTTTTAAATTCACAAGTTATTCGTACAGCCGAAATGATGGATATGGTTTGTATTGTTTTTGTTAGAAGCAAGAAACCTACCGAAGATATGATTGAACTTGCAAAAAAACTTGATATTGTTATTCTTACTACCGATCTTCGTATGTACAATGCTTGCGGTCGTCTCTTTTCTGAAGGACTTGGCAGTAGCAAAGTAAACGGTGATGTGTGATGAGTAAAGCAATTAATTTTCATTATGTAGTTGATGGTGATGATTTTACTTCGGCAGGCGAAGCCAGCGTTGATATTAAAAGAAAGCTTCGTCAGTTAGGTGTTGACCCTGCTATTATTCGCAGAGTTTCAATAGCTATGTACGAAGGCGAAGTTAATATGGTAATTCACGCTGAGGGTGGCACAGTTGATGTTAATGTTTATGAGGATAAAATTGAAATGATTTTGTCTGATGAAGGCCCTGGTATTGCCAATGTTGAGCTTGCTATGAAAGCGGGATTTTCAACAGCGCCTGATTATGTCCGTTCGCTCGGTTTCGGAGCAGGAATGGGCTTGCCGAATATGAAAAGCTATACCGATGATATGAAGATTGATACAAAAATCGGTGTTGGCACTACAATTACAATGGTTGTTAACCTAAAATAAAATTTTATATCAAAAATTACAATGAAGGTGCATAGTTTATGAGTAATTTCATACACTCTGTTTCTCTGAATGTTTCAAAATGCAAAGGATGTACCTCATGTCTGCGTCGTTGTCCAACCGAGGCTATAAGAATTAAAGACGGCCACGCTGTTATTGATTCTGAGCGTTGTATTGATTGCGGCGAATGTATCAGGGCTTGCCCGCATAAAGCGAAAAAAGCGGTATGCAACCCTTTTGAAAAAATCAATGAGTTTAAATATAAGGTTGCTATGCCTGCACCTACTCTTTACGGTCAGTTTAACAATCTTGACGATATTGATTTTTGCTTGCAAGGTCTTTTAGATATCGGTTTTGATGATGTTTATGAGGTTTCTTATGCGGCTGAGTTTATTTCGGGTTATACAAGACTTTTTCTTAAAAAAGAAAATGTTAAAAAACCTGTAATATCATCAGCTTGCCCTGTAGTAGTAAGGTTAATAAATCTTAGGTACCCTTCTTTATGCGACAATATTATGCCAATCATTCCACCTATGGAGCTTGCGGCAATTTTCGCAAGGCAAAGGGCTAAAAAGAAACATCCTGAACTTAAAGATGAAGATATAGGCATATGTTTTATATCGCCTTGTCCGGGTAAATCATCTTATGTTGTTAATGATGAACTCGGTAAAAAAGAGAATGTTGATGTTGTACTTGCAATGAACGATATTTATTTTCGTTTGCTTGCGGTAATGAAAGGTGAAAGAACACCAAGACCGCTTTCAAAATCCGGCTTGTTAGGAATAGGCTGGGCAGTATCGGGCGGTGAATCTTCGGCACTTTTAAGCGACAAGTATTTAGCCGCTGACGGACTTGAAAATGTTATTCAGGTTTTGGAAGAAATCGATAATGGCAAATTGCCAGAACTCGATTTTGTCGAGCTTAACGCTTGCAACAGCGGTTGCGTAGGCGGTATTCTTACTGTTGAAAACCCTTATATTGCGAAAGCAAAAATGCAGTCGTTAAGAAAATATTTGCCAGTTTCTGGTGCGCATCCTGACGGTGATATACCGGATGACGCGTATTTTGAAAACACAAATAATTTTAAACCTATTCAACAATTCTCTGATAATATGCAAGAGTCAATGAAGCTTATGAGCGAAATTCAGACAGTTTGCTCAACCTTACCTGAAATTGACTGCGGTTCTTGCGGAGCACCAACTTGTCTTGCTTTCGCAGAAGATGTAGTTTTAAAGGGAGCCGATATTAACAATTGCATTATCAATATGAAAGATTATCTTTTGCAAAAACTTGAAGAGAAAAAGGACGAGAGTTATGACAGTTAAAGAACTTCTTAAATTAGAAGAATTTGAGGCAGTTAATATTGCTGATGACTCCCGAAAAATTATCGGTGGTTACTGTGGCGACTTACTTAGTTGGGTAATGGGAAGAGCAGAAGAAAATAATGTTTTTGTTACCATTATGGTTAATGTAAATGTTATTGCAGTCGCTTCGCTGATAAATGTTTCGTGCGTGGTTATATGTGAAAATGCTGAACTTTCAGATGAGCTTATTACCGCTGCAAAACAAAAAGAGATTAATATAATCAAAACCCCGCTTGCTTCTTTTGAGGCTTGCGCTTACCTGTCAAATTTAATATAATGCGTAAATATTATTATGACTTGCATATTCACTCTTGTCTTTCGCCTTGTGGCGATAGAGATATGACGGTGAATAACATTGCAGGAATGGGAAAATTAGCGGGACTTCAGATTATGGCGCTTACCGACCATAACAGTGTGAAAAATCTACCCTCTTTTTTCGCTGCTTGTGAAAATTACGGTATTACCGCATTAGGCGGAATGGAGCTTACCACCGCTGAGGATATTCATATGGTTTGCCTTTTTGATTCGCTTGAGAATGCTATGCTTTTTGGCGATGAGGTTGAAAAAAGAAAAATCATATTTATGAACAAGCCTGAAATTTTCGGCGAGCAGTTGATTTTAGATAAGGATGATAATGTTATCGGTAATGAGGAGAATTTGCTGATTAATGCAACTACTCTTTCATTGCAAGAGGGCTATGATTTGTGCAAAAAGTTCTCGGGCGTTGCCTATCCTGCTCATATCGACCGTGACTCAAACGGAATTATTGCGGTTTTGGGTGATTTTCCCGAAAGCCCTGAGTTTTCCTGCGTTGAGTTTTACAATTTGGAAAAAAGGGAAGAATATGAGCAAAGGTTTCCGGCAATAAAAAATAAAGTTGTAATTCAAAGCTCTGATGCGCATTATCTTGATAAAATTCCTGATGCAAAAAACTATTTTGAGTTTGAGGAAGGTTTATCATTTGAACAAATAAGAAAAAAAGTTATTGAGTTTTTAAAGGATTAAGAAATATGAAAGAATTATCATTGAATATTCTTGATATTGCTGAAAATTCGCTGAAAGCAGGCGCTTCATTAGTTGAAATTCTTTTAACCGAAAAAGATAACACTTTAACAATTGAGATTAATGATAACGGGTGCGGTATGAGCGAAAAGACGCTTAAAAATGTAGTAAATCCTTTTTATACAACAAGAACTACCCGAAAAGTTGGTCTTGGTATTCCTTTTTTTAAAGAGGCCGCCGAGCAAACAGGGGGAAGTTTTGAAATTACTTCGGTCGAAAGCAGGGTTGATGAAAAAAACTGCGGAACAAAGGTTAAAGCTTTGTTTTATACCGACAGTATTGATTTTACACCTATCGGTGATATTGTTTCTACTTTAACCACTTTAATACACGGCTCGCCAGATGTTGATTTTGTTTTTAA
>CACZIY010000017.1 GCA_902781345.1 Oscillospiraceae bacterium
TAAACTTACGAGGTAAAACCTCACCTGCTGTCTTTAGAACGGACAGTACAACTATAATATCATAAATAAGTAGATTTGTCAAGTATTTTTTTAATTAAACATATTAGGATATTTTTGGTCAATTATATTGCAAAGATTATTAGCATGATACTTATGATCATCAATGGTTGGGTGCCAGTCACCGCCATTGGCTTTTGCAGTCATTTTCTGGAAATCAACATAATCATATTTGTTATCAAGTGTTGTAAGTGCTGAGATTAATCCTCTTGAATCATCAACACCCATCATACCAACAACCCAAAGGATTTTAGCATCAGGATTTTGAGTATGCATATCTTCAACTATTCCACTACACTTTGCAACAAAAGCACTTTGGTCAATTTGAGTACCTGCATTAGCACATCTAAAATGGTCGTTAGAGCCAAGATTAATAACAATTAAATCAGCATCATAATCAGCTACTGACCAAGGAGTTTTATCAGGAACGCAAGAGTATTTAAAGTATTTATCATAAGTTGATGTTGTTCCGACATAACCACCTAAAATACCATGACCTGAAGCGGTTGCAATTGCATATTCAGCATCATAATGATGAGCAGTAAATGCAGCGTAAGACCTTGTACCGTCTTGATACAACCAAGAACCAGCAGGAGAGGTTTCAGTAGTTGTTAAGTTACCGTAACCAGATGTGATAGAGTCACCATAGAACTCAATTCTATGAGCCTTTTGTTCGGGAGCTGTAGTTCCTAAAGTACCGCTTATAGTAACACCTGTAACGGTGATTTTACCACATTGCGACCATTCGGTTGCTTTGCGAATTTCAATAGTATGAGTACCTTCAGTCATATTTGTTTCAGCGTAAGCACCGAAGCCCTCAGCCTTAGCATCAGCCAAAATTGTTTTATCATATTCACCGTCAACTACAACTGCGAATTTGCAGTTATTTTCAACCTTTGAACAGTTAATAACAATGTTACCGTGGCAATTAGCAGTAAATTTGAAACCGCTTGCGCTTTGTGAAAGAACTACGCTTTCGTTGTTTTCGCCAAACTCTGCTCTGCCGCAAAGTGTCATACAACTGTTCATTTGCTTGATAGTATAATCGTGCGCATCAGCAGCGATTGTTGTATAACCCTTTGGAGTTAAAGTATCATAAATTTTTGCAAGATATTTTGCAAGACGGTTTGCGTCAGATACAGTAATCTCACCTTCAGGCCAACCGCTTACATCGGCTGCCTTACGGTCAATATCTTTATTAGAAACGGTACCGTCGTGAACAAGCCATCTTCTAAGCAAAACCAAATCAAGCGCAGTTACCTCGCCATCACTGTTAACATCGCCAAATATAATATTGTCAGCTGAAGTGGTGCTAAATGTTGCAAAAGACATTATTATTAATACAACAGATAATAGCACGCATAGAGATTTTTTCATTAAAATCACCCCTTAGCTTAGTATAATTATTATATCATATATATTTAATTATTTCAATAATTAATAATCAACAAAAAAGTCTTGAAAATTTGTTTAATGTGTAGTATAATATTGTCGTATAGCCTATACATTTTAGTATGCGGATATCGGGTCCTGTGCGACGGACCCTCGTGAACCATGTCAGGCGGGGAACCGAGCAGCATTAAACGAATGTGCCCGTGCGCCGCAGAACAACCTGATGTCCGCAGACTTAAGTGTATAGGCTTTAAAATTCTTAACAAGGGGGCAAAATAATGCATCAGGCGCTTTATAGAAAATACAGACCTCAGACATTTTCATCAGTTTGCGGTCAGGAACATATTACAAATACTTTAAAAACGCAGGTAAGCGAAAATCGCTTTACCCATGCTTATTTGTTTACCGGCTCCAGAGGTACGGGTAAAACTTCGAGCGCAAAAATTTTAGCAAAAGCGGTAAACTGCCTTAATTTGCAAAACGGCGACCCTTGTAATGAATGTGAAAACTGTAAAGGTATTGACAGCGGCGAAATTTTAGATGTTGTTGAAATTGATGCTGCTTCAAACAACGGTGTTGATGATATCAGAAACTTGCGTGAGCAGGTTGAATATTTGCCTTCAAAAGCAAAATTCAGAGTTTATATTATTGATGAGGTTCACATGCTTTCAAAACCAGCGTTTAATGCTTTACTTAAAACGCTTGAGGAGCCTCCTGCTCATATTATTTTTATTCTCGCCACTACTGAGGTTTGGGCAATTCCTGCCACTATTTTATCGAGATGTCAAAGATATGATTTTAATAGAATTTCGGCGGAAATAATCGCTCAAAGAATTAAGTATGTTTGCGAGCAAGAGGGTTTTACAATTGAAGATAATGCCGCAACGCTTATTTCAAAGCTTTGCGACGGCGGTATGCGTGATGCGTTGAGCTTGCTTGACCTTTGCGCAGGTAACGATACAAATATTACCGAAAAGTTAGTGGCTGATTGCGCAGGTCTTATCGGCAAAGACCATTTGTTTAAAATGGTTGATATAATTGAAAATGGCGATGCACCTGCCGCTGTTGAGTTGATTGATGAGCTTTATAACGCTTCTTGCGATATGGAAAGACTTATGAATGAGCTTACAGCACATTACAGGGATTTGCTTGTTGCAAAAACCGCAAAACAGCCTGAAAAACTTATTACCGGCACTAAGGAAGATATTGACAGAATTGTTTTGCAAGCGTCAAAGATTAAATTTGAAAATATACTTTATTGCTCGAAAAAATTCTCGGAATGTCTTGATAATATGAAAAAAGGCGTTTCAAAAAGAGTTGCTGTTGAAACAACTATTATAAGGCTTTGTACAAAAGAGCTTGATTTAAGCAGCGAAGCGGTTTTAAAAAGAATCAGCGATTTAGAAGAAAAAATTGCTAATTTCGCTTTTAAAGGCGAAGTTGCAATTGAAAAGCCGAAAGAAAAAGAAGTAAAAGAAGTTAAAAAGGTTGAGAAAAAAGAGCCACAACATAAAAATATCACTGCTGAAAAACTTGTTAAGTTTACAAAATGGGCAGAGGTTATGGAACTTGTAAAAGCGGAATCAAATATGCTTTACAATGTTTTAATGGGTTCTGTTGCTTATGTTAAAGGCAATTATTTGTTGATTGATGCGAAAAATCCGCTTTTTGCTGAAACACTTCGCAACAGTGAAGAGCATAGAGATACGATTAGAAGTATTGTTTTTAAGGTTTCGGGTGAGAAATACCGCCTTGGACCGTATTCTCAGAAAACCGCTCCTAAAAGCGAAGAAAAAGATAAGTTAGACGAGTTTATCAGTAATAATTCTGACGATATAACTTTGGAGTAAACTTCCGAAAGGAATGACAAAAAATGAAACGAAAGATTGATTTTACTAAAATTCTTTGTTTTATAATTGGGCTTGTTGTTGTAGGCTCGATTACTATTGTTGTTGCTTTTCATTCATTTAATTTAGTTTTTGAAGAATTGCTGATTTGTGTTGCACTTGTTATTTTGGCGGTTTTGATAGTTTTGGTTGCCAGAAAAAATATAAACAGTTATTTTTCCTCTGCTGCCAAAAGCATAAATAGTGCAGATGACGCTGCTTTAAACGGGTTTGCAATTGCAATTATGATTTCAAATTCAGCCGATGAGGTTATTTGGTATAACGAAAAATTCAGAAGCGGTGTTTTAAGAGGTATTGATGTTTTTGGCAATGATTCTTCGTTTATTTTTGATGAACAAGCGCAAGTAAGCCTTGTTGAAGAAGGGTATGCAAGAGTTGAATACCACGAAAAATATTTTAATGTGTATTCGCTTAAAAGCTCTGAAAAATACGAGGGTCAAACTGTTTATTTCTTCTATGATGATACCGCTTACACAGCGTTAAAGCATAAATTCGACAGCTCTAAGCTTTGCGTATTTTTCATTCATATTGACGGGCTTGATGTGCTTTTGAAAAACACACCTGAAAGCAAAAAGAATGAAATGATTGGTCAAATCGAACGCAAAATTGAGGCGATTGATAAGGACTCAAAAGGTTATATGCAAAAAATTTCTACCGATAAATATTTCCTTTTGATTGAAAAACACATTTTTGATGAGATTTCAAAAAATAAATTTGAGGTTTTGACTGAAGTCAGAGAACTCGATTTTGGCGATAGAGGTGATGCTACGCTTTCAATCGGTGTCGGTGTAAACGGTAAAAATCTTTCGCAGTCGGTTGAATTTGCTAACAATGCGCTTGATATGGCGCTCGGTCGTGGTGGCGACCAAGCCGTTATCAAAAATGCCGATAATTTTGAGTTTTTCGGCGGTGTTGCCGAGTCAAAGCCTATTAATACCGCAGTCAGAATCAGGCTTGTTTCGCAAACGCTTAAAAAGTTGGTTTTAAATAGCGATAATATTTTGCTTATGGGACACAGCTTTTCTGATATGGACTCTTTCGGTGCGGCTTACGGACTTTTCTGTGCTATTAAGAAGCTTGGTAAAGAGGTTAATATTGTTTGCGATTACAAAAAATCGCTTGCGGGTGAGTTAATTCGCTATACCGCCCGAATTCAGCCGAATGATGACTTTATTTTATCTTGCAGGGAAGCCGAATCAAAAATAAAAAACAAAACCTTGCTCATTATTGTTGATACTCATAGGGTTTCTTCGCTTGAATCCAAAGAGGTTTATAAAAAATGCTCTGATGTTGTGGTAATCGACCATCACAGAAGAACGGTTGATTTTATTGATAATTCGATTTTGTTTTATCACGACCCATCTTCTTCGAGTGCTTGCGAAATGGTTACTGAACTTTTAAGATATTTTGGAACCGATATCAGCGATAAATCGCAGGCTGATGCGTTGCTTTCTGGCATTATGCTTGATACTAAAAACTTTGTTTTAAAAACAACTTCAAGAACCTTTGAAGCGTTAAGTTTTCTTAGAGAAAAGGGTGCTGACCCTGTTTTAGCGAAAGGCTTTTTCGCACAAACTATTGATACTTACGCATTAAAATCTAAAATAGTTTCGAGAGCAAAAATTACTAAAAATTACGCTGTTTCATATTGTGATGAAAAAAGCGAAAATGCTCGAATTGCTTCGGCACAAGCGGCTGATGAATTGCTTGGAATATCTGGCGTTGAGGCTTCATTTGTTGCTATGATACAAGATGACGGAAAACTAAACATATCTGCAAGAAGCTTTGGCAAGGTTAATGTTCAGTTGGTTATGGAGCAGTTGGGCGGCGGCGGTCATCAGACAATGGCTGCGGCTCAGGTTGAATGTGAAGATATTGATACTTTTTATAAATTAATTGCCGATGCTTATGCTAAGGCGAAAGCAAAATAACTAAAAGAGAGGACAAATTAGAAATGAAAGTTATTTTATTGCAAGATGTTAAAGGAATGGGTAAAAAGGGCGAAGTAAAAAATGCGCCTGATGCATATGCAAGAAATGTTTTATTGCCTAAAAAAATGGCAGTTGAAGCTACAAATCAAGCTATGAGCGAGTTAAACAGCAAAACTGAGGCTGCCGCTCATCATAAGGCGCAGGAAAAGGCTGCCGCTGAAAATAACAAGAAAAGAATTGAAGGCAAAACCTTGAAAATAACCGCAAAATGCGGCGAAAACGGCAAGCTTTTCGGTGCAGTTACAGGTAAAGAACTTGCAACAAAATTGCAAGAAGAATTCAACATTTTAGTTGATAAAAGAAAAATTACTGCACCTGATATGAAAAATACAGGAGTTTACTCTTTTGAAGTAAAGCTTTATCAAGGCGTTATTGCAAAAATGAATGCTGAAATAGTTGCACAATAAATTTTTGCAAAAATTAACAAGAAATGAGGTAGTGAAAAATGGCTGAAAATATAGAAATTTTGAGCGATGAATCGCAGGTTTTGCCGTTTTCTTATGAAGCGGAACAAGCGGTTTTAGGCGCAATTTTAATAGACCCTGATGTAATTTCTGAAGTTGCTGAATTAATTAAGCCTGACTATTTTTATGTTCCACAGCATAAAGCAATTGCGAACGCAGTTTGGGCTATGGACGCACTTTCTAAAAGAATCGATGCTATTACCATTTTGGAAGAGCTTAAAAAGGATAATGTTTTTGATGATGCAGGCGGAAAAGCCTATTTGTTGCAGTTAGCGCAAATTGTGCCAACCAGCGCAAACGCTTCTTCTTATGCAAAAATTATTAAAGAAAAGCATTATATTCGCTCGCTTATTTTAGCAGCAAGAAAAATAATTAATGACGCTTCAACACCTGATATTAATGCTGATATTTTGCTTGAGGGTGCTGAACAAACTATTTATGAAATTCGCCAGAATAAAGATGCAGGCGGACTTGTTCATATTAAAAATGTAATCACTACCGAAACACTTATTAAGCTTGACAAGCTTTCAAAAGAGGAATATAAACAAGACTTTTTGGGAATACCGAGCGGTATTTCGGCTATTGATAAATTTACAACAGGTTTTCACAAATCTGACCTTATTATTTTGGGTGCTCGTCCTGGTATGGGTAAAACCTCGCTTGCGCTTAACTTTGCAAGAAATGTTGCAGTTCAATCAAAAAAATGCGTTGCATTTTTCTCGCTTGAAATGACAAGGGAGCAAATTACCGAAAGACTTATAGCTTCGGAATCTGCAATTCCTGCAAATAAATTCAGAACAGGCGAGCTTGACGAAAATGAGTGGTCAAGACTTGCTCAGGCAAGCGGTGTTTTATCAGAGGCAAACATTTTTATGGACGATACCTCTAATATTACTGTTCCTGAAATTAAAGCAAGACTTCGCCGTTTGCAGCCAAAGCCTGATTTAGTTGTAATCGACTATTTAGGTCTTATGCACTCGGCAAGACATATTGATAACAGAGTACAAGAAATTTCTGAAATTACAAGAAACCTTAAAATTATGGCAAAAGAGCTTAATGTTCCTGTTATTTGCTGTTCACAGTTGGCTCGTACTACAGAGGCAAGAGGAAAATCTCATAAGCCTCAGCTTGCCGACCTTAGAGATTCGGGTTCTATTGAGCAAGACGCTGATATTGTATTGTTTATTTACCGTGATATTTACTATCAGGCAGAGTCAAAAAATCCTGAAGAAATTAATGAAAATGCAGCTGAATGTATTGTTGCTAAAAACCGACACGGTGAAGTAGGTACAGCTAAGCTTCACTTTGAGCCGGAATTTACAAGGTTTACTACACCTGATTATTCTTACGAAGACAATGATTGATTTATTTAAACAAACGGTTTTAAAATATAATTTAATTCAAAAGGGCGACAGAATTACAGTAGGGCTTTCAGGCGGTGCTGATTCTGTTTGTCTTGCTTTGCTTTTGTGTGAAATTAAAGAAGAATTTTCGCTTGATATTAGTGCTATTCATATTAACCATTTAATTCGTGGTGATGAAGCCTATCGTGATATGAATTTTTGTATTGATTTTTGCAAAAGCAAAGGAATTGAACTTAAAACTTTTGAAATTGATATGGTTTCGCTTGCAAAAAAGGCTAAAAAAGGTTTAGAGGAATTTGCAAGAGAAAAGCGATATGAAATTTTTGAAAAAGAAGCTTTTGGCGGAAAAATTGCAACGGCACATAATCTTGATGATGTTGCCGAAACGCTTATTTTTAACATTGCAAGAGGAACAGGTTTAAAAGGGCTTTGTTCAATTCCTGCAAAAAGGGGCAATATTATTCGCCCGTTAATAGAAACACCGAGAGAAAAAATCGAAGAATACTTAAAGCAAAAAGGACAAGATTTTGTTACCGATTCTACAAATTTAGAAAATGAGTATTCGAGAAATAAGATAAGACATTTGGTAATTCCCACTTTAAAGGAGATTAACCCTTTGTTTTTGCAGTCGGCTTTGCGACTTAAAGAAACAAGTGAGAATTACGCTGAATATTTTAGTAAGAACTCAGAAAAACTTTATAATGAGAATATTTCAGCAAATGAATTATTAAAAAAAGAAAAAGCGGAAATTTTTGAATATTTAAAGTTTTTTATAAATAAAAAGGCGGCATTTTTGCCTGATAAATTTCATATTGAAAAATGCTTTGAAGCACTAAGCACAGGTGCTAAAATTTCTTTGCCAAAGGGCTTTACATTTTTTGTGAAAAATAATGAGCTGTTTGTAGAGAAAATAAAAAAAGAAGAAGCAAAGGATTTTTGCGAAAAAGTTAAATCTACGGTAAAAACACCGTACAATATTTACCATTTTCAAGAAAAATCTATAAAAGACTTAAAAAAAAGCAAAAATGTTTACAATTTGTTTTTAAATAACGCTATAGATTGTGATAAAATTTGTCATAGCCTGATACTTCGTAATAGGCGAGCTGGCGATGTGATAAAATTAAAAAATCGTCCGAAAAAGGAAATTAAGGTAATTTATAACGAATTGAAAATTCCAACTGAAAACCGTTTTAAATTAGCGGTGTTAGAGTGCGGCGGCGAAATCGTGTGGGCTGAGAATATCGGTGTTGCAGATAAATTTTTGCCAAAAAAACTAACGAAAACGGTTTTGACAATAAATAGGGAGGTTGATTATCATTAATAATAAAAACAAAAATCTTAAAAGCGTGTTGATTTATGTTGCAATTCCACTGATAGTAATAATATTTTTAGTATCAATGTGGGGTAAAAACTTAACTTCAACTGATGTTAAATATTCAGAATTATTGAATTTGTTAAAGCAAGACAAGGTTGCGGCATTTGAGTTAAATCTTTATTCGAGAGAGCTTAAATATCAGTTAAAAGACGATGAAAAGGTTATTACTTACAAGGTGCCTGATTCCGAGTTGTTTGTAAATGATTTTGAAAAAATTCAGGAAAAATACGGCATTTCAACCTCTTATGATATTGAGGCAGGCGGTGAGGCTAACTGGATTTTAAACCTTTTGCCTACTGTTTTGTTAGTGCTTTTATTTGTCGGCTTTTGGGTTTATATGTCGAAAAGAATGGGTGGACTCGGCAACGACAAAACGCTTTCATTCGGCAAAGCCAAATTCAAAAACTCTGCTGATGAGAAAAAGAAAACTTTGTTCTCTGATGTTGCTGGTGCTGATGAAGAAAAAGAAGAGCTTAAAGAAATTGTTGAGTTCTTAAAAGACCCTAAAAAGTTTAATGAGCTCGGCGCAAGAATTCCGAAAGGTGTTTTGCTTGTGGGCCCTCCGGGTACTGGTAAAACCTTGCTTGCAAAAGCAGTTGCTGGCGAAGCAGGCGTACCTTTCTATTCAATTTCGGGTTCTGATTTCGTTGAAATGTTTGTCGGTGTCGGTGCGTCAAGAGTGCGTGATTTGTTTGAAACCGCAAAGAAAAATTCACCTGCAATCGTATTTATTGATGAAATAGATGCGGTAGGTCGTCAGCGTGGTGCAGGTCTTGGCGGCGGCCACGATGAAAGAGAGCAAACTCTTAACCAATTGTTAGTTGAGATGGACGGTTTCGGTGCTAATGAGGGTATCATTATTATTGCCGCAACTAACCGCCCTGACATTCTTGATAAAGCTTTGCTTCGTCCTGGTAGATTTGACAGACAAGTAACTGTTAACTACCCTGATGTAAAAGGCAGAGAAGAAATCTTAAAGGTTCACGCAAGAGGTAAGCCACTCGCTCCTGATGTTGACCTTAAAACTATTGCAAAATCGACTGCTGGTTTTACTGGTGCTGATATTGAAAACCTTTTGAATGAATCGGCACTTTTAGCAGCGAGAAAGAACAGAAAAGCAATAACCGAAGAAGATATTGAGCAAGCAACTATTAAAGTAATTGCAGGTACCGAAAAGAAAAGCTGGGTAATGAGCGATGATGAGAAAATCAACACCGCTTATCATGAGGCAGGGCACGCAATTACAGGCTATTATTTGCCGACTCAGGACGATATTCATCATATTACAATTGTACCTCGTGGCAGAGCGCTCGGTATGACAATTTCATTGCCTGAAAAGGATAGATTCTCAAAATATCGTGATGAAATGAAAGAAGAAATTGTAATGCTTTTGGGCGGTAGAATTGCCGAAAGACTTCACAATGGCGACAACTTCACAACAGGTGCTTCAAACGATATTGAAAGAGCAACTAAAATCGCTAAGGATATGGTTGTTAAGTATGGTATGAGTGATGAGTTAGGACCTATTCTTTATGGTAACGCTAATGATGAAGTGTTCTTAGGTCGTGATTACGGTCATATTGATAATGTTTCGCAAGCGGTTGCTTCAAAAATCGACATTGAAATCAAGAAAATCGTTGATGAAGCGTATAAAAAAGGCGAAGAAATTCTTAATATGCATATTGATAAGCTTCACGCTGTTGCAAGAAGACTTTTTGAAAAAGAGAAAATTGACGGCGAAGAGTTTAAAGAAATTATGGAAAGCGAAACTCAAGAATAATTTTAACGCTAAAAAGCGTCTATGGAAAATCCATAGACGCTTTTTTAATTTAGCAGTAGTAAAAAACCTTGGTTTTTTATTTCAATTTTTTTAATCTCGCAATTGTTGTTTAAGTAAATATCTATATCGCCAAAATCAGTTTTTTGCACCGATTTATAGCCATTTTCAATTTGTTTGAATTCTAATTTATTCTTTCTTATAATATTACAAAAAACTTTTTTAATAAGCGTGAAAAAGGCGGTGTTTGGGATTTTTTCATTTTCAAGTGTTGTAGTAATGCCTTTAAAATTTATTACTACCTTGTCGCCTTTTGTTTTTATTTTAAGTCCGTTTAAATTATCGGGCTTATCTAATAAAACCTCAATTTCACCGCTTTCAAAAGTTTTTAAGTTACCGTTGAATTGCAAGGTGTTGTATTCAAGCGTAAAGCTTTTTTCAAAAACTGTTTTTGCTTTAATTTCCTTTTGTGTGCTACATCCTGTTAAAATAAATATTCCTAAAAATACTATTAAAACAAAACGCTTAATAAAAAATCCTCCTTATAATTTAAAGATTTTTTTCAATCTCTAAGAAAATTTTTGGCAGCACTTTTAGCATAAGTGATGGGTTAGTTGAAGTTTGCGAAAACTCTTTTGCGCAAATATCGCCCGAAAGACCGTGAACATAAGCGCCTGATTTTGCGCTTTCAAAAGGTGAAATTTTATTTGCACAAAACGCTGCAATTATACCAGAAAGCATATCGCCCGAACCGCCTGTTGCCATGCCTGCGTTGCCTGTTTTATTAATAAAATATTCGCCAGAAACTGAACTTATTACTGTATTATGCCCTTTTAAAAGCGTTGTAACATCGTATTTTTTTGAAAAATCTACGGCGGTTTTTACTCGGTCTTCATTTACTTGTGCAGCAGTTTTGCCGATTAATCTACCCATTTCAGCAGGGTGAGGGGTAATAATCACTTCACTTTTTTTAAGCTCTAAAAGGCTTAAATCTTCCGCTAAAACATTAATTGCGTCAGCGTCAATAATTATTGGCACCTTTGCGTGTTCTAAGCAAAACGCTAAAATTTTTCTTGTATAATCGGTTTTGCCCATTCCGCAGCCGATTAAAATGCTTTTTGCACTTTTGATTTTTTGTAAAAGAAGCTTTTTGTCATCGACTGAAAATGAAGATGACAAAGGGGTGCAAACGGCTTCTGGAACGCCAAGAGAAATAGCAGGATAAACCTCCTTTTGCATTGCGATATCGCAAATGCCGACACCGCTTAAAATGCAAGCCCTTGCTGCGATTACAGCGGCACCTAACATTGAGTAGCTACCGCAAATTAAAAGCGCTCTGCCAAAATCGCCCTTATTAGCGTTTTCATCTCGTTTTTTAAAATTTCTTATTAAATCTTTATCAATATTCAAAATAAAATCTCCCTTTAATTCATATATTTAAAATGAGGTGGACAAATTGAAAAGAAAAACTTTAAAATCTATAAAAAAATATTTGATTTCGGTTTTAGTTTTACTAATCACTTTAAGCATTATTGCACACGCTTCATACTTTGTTTACCCTGTAAGACTGCTTTCAAAAGCCTTTTCGCTTACTGCTGTTTCAATGGTAATTCCTTATTCAAAACAAGAAAAAGTGCAAGAAACAACTACTAAAAAGCAAGAGAAAACGACTAAAAAACAAAAAGAAACTAAGCTTGTCAGCGCCGAAGAAACAGGCGGTGCTGTTATTAGTGAAACTATTGATAAATCGGGTGCAACTAATTCATTCGGCTGTGTTTATATCAAAAATAAAACCACTAAAAAGGTGGATTTTGAAAAAGAGTTTAAGAAAAAACCGAATTTGAAAATTAAGCTTAATTCTAGAAAGCCACAGGTTTTAATTGTTCACACTCACGCTACCGAAAGTTTTTTCCCTTATCTTGTAAGTTACTACCCAAAATCGTGGGGAGAAAGAGATAATAATACTTCAAAAAATATGGTTGCTGTTGGTGAAGTTATTGCAAGCAAGCTTAATAAAGCGGGTATTAAAACCTTGCAATCACGAACGCTTCACGATAAAGCGGATTATGAGGGCTCGTATGACCGCTCAAGAGCAACTATAAAAAGTTATCTTAAAAAATACCCCTCAATAAAGGTGGTTTTAGATGTTCACCGTGATGCGATAAACGAAGAAGACGGTGATAAAATTCGCCCGATAATTTCGATTAACAAAAAGCAAGCAGGGCAAATAATGTTAATTTCAGGTTGCGAAACAGGTATAATTACCGACTACCCGAATTGGCGAAAAAATTTGCACTTTTCGCTTCGGCTTCAACAGCTTTTAGAAAAAACTTATCCTTCTTTTGCCCGACCGCTTTTTTTCGCCGAGAAAAAATATAATCAGGATTTATGCGAAAACAGCGTTTTAGTAGAAATAGGCTCACAAGCCAATTTGATAAAAGAAGCCAAATATTCCGCCGAGCTTTTTTCTAATGTTTTGATTAAATTTTTAAAAGAATATACATAAAAAGGCGGAATAATCCGCCTTTTATTTTACAATTTCTCGAAGTTCTTCAAGTCTTTTTGCTTTATTTTCAGCTGAGAAAAGCACATTACCTGTTACAAGCACATTAGCACCTGCTTTAACGCAAAGCGGTGCAGTTTCAAGGTTTACGCCACCGTCCATTTCAATGTCCATATCAATACCTAATTTATCGCACTCGTTGCGAATTTCGGTAACCTTCGGTAAAACTTCACTCATAAATTTTTGTCCGCCAAAACCCGGTTCAACGCTCATAACAAGTACCATATCAAGCTCTTTAAGATAAGGAAAAACTTCGCTGGCAGGAGTTTTTGGTTTGATTGTAAGGCAAGCTTTTTTGCCGAAAGAATGAATTAAATCAATTGTTTCTTTAATGTCAGAGCCAGCCTCAGTATGAAAACCGATTATGTCAGCGCCTGCTTCGGCAAATTGTTTGATATAACGATGAGGACGGTCAATCATCAAATGAACATCAAGCACGGTAGAAGTCGCCTTGCGAATTGACGCTACGACAGGTATGCCGATTGAAATGTTAGGCACAAAAATACCGTCCATTACATCAAGGTGGAACATATCGGTTTTTGCACTGTCAAGCTCTTCAATTGCCTCGCCCAAATGCACAAAATCGGCAGTTAAAATAGATGGTGAAAATTTAATCATTTGTTAGTCCTCAACTTTCATAATAATGCTGTCAAACAAGCGGTTATTTTTTATATCATCTTCAATGTTATTTTGTAAAATACCGTAAGAATAAGCCTTCACTTTACCTGCTTCAATAGTATCATCAACAGAAATTTTAATAGGCTTTTTAGTTACAGGCATTTTTTTATCAGTATAAAGCATAAAGCTGATTTTGCCGATTTTTTGCGCTTTTTTGGTGAAGTTTTTAATATAAAACTCGCCCTCAAGACCGCTTGAAGCAGTAAATTTCGCACTGCTTATTGAATAGCCTATATTACCGTTGTTTTCAGGCTCTTTACCGTTTACAACGCAACCCTCATAAGAAACAGATGTTTTTGTTTTTAACTCATCAAGCGTAGCGGTTGTTTTAACAAAGCTTTTTTCAAAATTACACTCGGCAAGCCTTGTTTCGCCCGAAGCCACATAAAAACTGCTGTCTAAATCAAAGGTTGATTTTTTAACAATATCATAATCGTTTGAATTTACAATATAATCAACACCGATTGAGGTTATTTTTTTATCATATTTTGTTAAATTAGTAATCGCAAAATATACTGTAAAGCTGCCGTCATTAACAGGCTTTTCATTATATCTTTGTTCATCAATTTTTTTAAGTGCTTCATATTTTGAACCGTTGTTGTAATAAGCAAATCTCGCACTTACGGTTATTTCGCCTTGCTTTGTATAAAAGTCTTCGTTGTCATAATAATTTGAGCCGCTCTTTTCGCAGGAAGCTAAGCAAATTAAAAAACATATTGACAACACAAGGCAAACTAATTTTTTTACCATATTTTTTCTCCTTAAAACACTAACATATATACATATTATAATATCGCAAGCAAAAAATATCAACTTTTATTTTTAAATTTTATAATATTTTAGTGACAAATCGGCATTTTTCTGTTATAATACTTTTTAGTATATTAAAAGCGAGGTAAGAAACATGGAAAAATCTAACTACAAAATTATTACCGATGGCGTTTATGAGGTATTAAAATCTAAAAATTATAAAATAGAAAAGTTTGAAAAAGGCGAGTATTTTACAGATTCAAAAAGAGCCTTTATGATTGATTATAATGAGGATAAAAAGCTTATCGTTTTAAAAACCGCTGTTTTACAAGAGGGTGAGGGCGTTGATTGGCGTGAAATTTCCTCATGGCTTTTTGATGAAAACAGTGATGATAAAGATAAAAATGGTATTAAAAACGATTTTTGCGATTCTGTTTTAGAGTCTTTGGGTGATAAAGCTTCGATTACAGGAATGAAAAAGGTTGAAATGCCGTCTAAAAAGAAAAAGGCTGATACCATTGATATGGAAAGCTTTTCGGCAAGATTTTTAGATATTTGTCCGCAAGATAAAGAGGCTTACAAGAAAAATGTTGCAACTTACAGCGAATTTCTTTATGATACATTTTTCAAAGAATACGGTGTAAAGGCAGTTCAGGAAATTATCGCTGAGGGCAACGCAAGAAAAACTTCAAAATTCTTTGAGCTTCTTAATACTTCTTATATCAACGGTGAGAAAAATGTTGCTTCGACAATAGTATATACAATTCTTTGTGGAACACTTTATTCTTCTAACCCTTGCGAAAAAGAAATTGATAAACAGCTTGAAAAATTCCCTTATCTTGCTACTGCAATAAGAAATGCAAAGAGAATTTTATCTAACCCAAAAACAAGAGAAAAATACGGTTTATAAAAATAAAAAACTCCTTTTCAAATGAAAAGGAGTTTTTTGATTTATTGTTGAAGTAAAACTTTTTGTTTGTTTTCTTTTTTATGAGATCTAATGTATTTAGTCCATTTAATATATCCATAAGTTGTATTAGTTAAGTAACCTGCTTTCAAAACAAGTAATACATATTGACCAGATAAAACGTTAATAACTCCCTCAATGATAGCGCTAATGTACCAAGCAATCCATTGTTCTCTAAGCCTTAACAGTATGAAAACGCCATTACAAATACCAACGGCAGTTACGCAAGCGTCAAGATAACATACAATTATTTTGATTGTATAATTACCGCCGAACAAATCGGTATCTAAATCAATGAGTGTAAGCAAATAACCAATAACTATTGTCCAAACTACAATGCCTAAAATTATTAAAATTTCTGCTAAACCACTTAGTTTTCTAACTTCTGTAAGTTCTTTTTCTTTTTTGTCTGGGTGTTTATGCCAATTAATAAAACTGATTATATCAATAGGTAGCCAGAAGAATAATGTTGAAGCCATTGTTGCAAAACGATAAGCACAAACTATACAAATTGCAATTTCAGTCAATTCAACAAATACCGAAACTATAAAATTCCATTTGCTTTGTTTTGAAATAAGTAATTCGCATAGAATATTTAAAAAAGTATCAAGAAGATACAGAGCCATTACTATGCTACCGTTTACACCGTTTACATCTTCTTCAGGAAACAAAAATGCAAAAATAAATGCTAAAACAAGTATGCTGAAAAACCATATTTTTTCATATAAAGTGAAAAAATGCCATAAATCTTTTGCCCTTTTTTTAATCGTATTCATTTTTAACCTCTTTTTCTATAAAAAATTCCTATATATTCTATCACAAACAAGTGGATTTGTAAACTATAATTTTCTTTAAAATGCGCATAATTTGACATTTTTTTTAATATATGTTAATATACACTTGTTATGGAATCCAAAAAACATAAAGTGAGGATTTGAAAATGAAAAAGATACTTTGTATTATTTTATCATTGTTCATAATAATTACAGTTGCAAGTTGTTCTTACAAAACTAAAACTGTAATCTCTGATGACGGAAAAATTCAGTTTTCAACTGTTACGGTTATTACCGAAGGGGAGCTAAAAAAAGTTAAGGTTTTACTTCACGATATTTTTTCTTCCTACAAAACAAAAAGTGCAGTTGAAAAACAGCTTGCGGTTTTTGATAATGTTTTTACAATTCAGTCAAATGCCGAAGAAACTATTAAATATTTCAAGGATAATTCCGAAGTTAAAACAGTTGACGGTGTTGTAACCTACACTTATAAAACTTTAAAGGAATATTCTTCTGCTAAAAGCTTTAACAGCTCATTTTTCCCAAAAAGCCAGAAGTTGAATAAGCAAGGACATTTAAGCGCTAACGATTTTTGGCGATTTATAAACGGCGGTGTAAAGGGAAATGTTCCTGCAATTACCGCAAGTCTTTACGGAATTACTTTTTCGCAAAGTGAGTATGTTACTTTTCCTAAAAAAATCAAAAAAACCAATTGTAAAAAAATTGATGATAATACTGTAAAGCTTACTTCAAATAAAATCGCTTACATTACTACCGAAGGCTCGAGTGCTTCCTGGACAAAGTCAAAAGACCCTTATAAAGCAGTTTTGAATAAGGTTAAAAAGGCGATTGCGCCGCCAAAAATCAAAAAGGTAAAAGTCGCTTTTAAAAATAAAAACAATATAAAAATTACCTGGCAAAAGCAAAAGGCTTGTGATGACTACATTGTTATGCGAAAAATCGGCAAGAAAAACAAGTGGAAATTGCTTGATTATTCGTTAGGCAAAACAAAGCTTATTGACAATACCTTTACAAAAGGCGAAAAGATTTATTATAAGGTAAAAGGTATTGTTTACGAAACAGGATTTATAGTTTCGGGCAAATATTCTTCGGTAAAATCTATTAAGGTCGCCAATTTGAAAATTAAACCTGAAATTTCGGTTTATGGCGGAAAAAGGTATGCAAAGGTTTCGCTTATTTCAAAAGAAAAATATGTTAGCGGATTTGAAATTACCTATTCAAGAAACAGAAATTTCAGCGGTGCTACTACTGTAAGTGTGAAAAAACTGCCGAAAAAAATAACAAAAAATCTTAGAGCAGGAAGAAGATACTCATTTAAGGTCAGAAAGTTTGCTAAAATAAACGGTAAAAAGTATTATAGCGGTTATTCCGAGCCTGTTCGAGTAAGAATAAGATATTAGTAAAAATCCCTTGCCAAAAAAGCAAGGGATTTTTTATATACTTTTAAATTTTTATTTTACCGAATTTTTCTTCGTATTTTTCAATTTCATTACGAATTAAAATCAATATTTCGCTGTTTGCGCTTCTGCCCTCATAATCAGCAACAACATGAAGTTTATTTAACATTTCCTCATCAATTCTTATTGATAAACTCTTAATAGCCATACCAAAACCTCACAATAAATATTATTTGTATTTATTTTATGCCTATTATGTGTTATAATGTTTGATATGAACACAAAATATATCTAATTTGAATTCAATAAGAGCATTATGAGAGTGGCAGTAATAGGTTCGAGAGGACTGAAAATAGAGAATATCGGCGAATATTTGCCGAAAAACACAAGCGAGATTGTTTCGGGCGGTGCAAAAGGTGTTGACAACTGCGCAAAAGAATATGCAATTAAGCATAATATAAAGCTTACAGAGTTTTTGCCAAATTACAGATTATATAAAAAGGGTGCGCCTTTAAAGCGCAACAAAGAAATAGTAGATTATTCCGATACTGTTTTGGCATTTTGGGACAGCAAATCAAAAGGCACTAAGTTTGTAATTGATTATTGCAAAAAGCATAATAAAAAATGCGAAGTGATTATAGTTGAATAATCAAGTTTTTATTGACAAATAGTTTTTTTATTATATAATGAAATTAAGAAAGGGTGTGTATTTATGAAAAAAAGTATAACTTTATTATTAGTTTTTGCAATACTTATTTCGCTTTTTGCTGTAACTGATATTACCGCAAGTGCAAAGGAAAATATAAAGCTTTCTGCTACTTCGATTAAATTAGTTATCGGCAAAACAAAGAAACTAACAGTAAAAAACACTAAAAAAACTGTTAAATGGAGCTCAAGCAAAAAAAGCGTTGCAAAGGTCGATAAAAAGGGTAAAGTAACCGCTAAAAGCGCAGGTACTGCAAAAATTACCGCAAAGGTTGCGGGTAAAAAATTAACCTGCAAGGTTACAGTTTTTAAGAAATTCAAGCTTAAAAAATCAACCGATTATTTTGTAATGTATCACGGTGGCTATTTAGATTATAGTGGCGGATTTGGCGCAATTACTTGGGCTTCATCTAACACAAAAATTGCGACTATTGATAAAAAAGGCAAATTAAGCGCTTTAAAGCCTGGCGTTTGCACAATAAGCGCTACTCGCAATGGTATTAAAAGCAAATGCAAGGTTTTTGTAAAGCCTAATTTTGAAGTTTTGTATGATGATTATTGCGAATATGAATGGTCAAGCTACAGCATTTCTAAAAAAGAATTAACACTTGACAGCAACCCTGCCAACATTGAATACGGTAGCACAAACTATCTTGAAAACACATTTAACGACAAGGTTTATGAGGCGGTAAGCGGTATTAACTATGATTTGGGATTGCCTGAATCTGTTTTGCAGGATATGCAAGCGACTACCGCTGAAATGGGTGTTAGGACATTAGTTTATGAAACATTTAAAATTGCTTGGTCATATCATCCTGATAAAGGCTTAGAAATTCTTTATAGTGTGATTTAAATAATTAAAACCCCCTGCCAAAAGGCAGGGGGGTTTTTATTATATTTCATCTTTTAAACCTAAAATATAATCAGTTGATGTTTTATAAAACTTTGCTAAAGCAATTAAAACATCGGTTGGAATATCTCGAGTTCCTCGTTCATAATGAGAATATGCTACTTGAGAACAATGAAGATATTCAGCCAAATCCTGCTGTAATAAGTCATTATCTTCACGCAATTCTTTAATTCTCTTGTACAAACTGCACACCCTCTTTTGTGTAATTCATACAAATATTATAAACAAAACAAAATGTTATATTGACAAATATAACATTTTGTTATATAATTAGATTATATTAATGAAAGGGTGTGTATAAAATGAAAAAACACATAACGATGTTATTAGTTTTTGTAATGCTATTCTCGGTATTTGCTTCAACTAGTACTATTACCGCAAGTGCAAAAACAAAAATTAAACTTTCAAAAACATCAATTACATTGACGCTTGGCAAAAGCAAAACAATCAAGCTTAACGGACTTACTAAAAAACAAGCAAAAAAGGTTAAATGGAAATCAGCCAACAAAAAAATTGCAACAGTCAGCAAGGGAAAAATCACTTCCAAAAAAGTAGGAACTACTAAAATAACTGCAACTTATAAGGGCAAAAAATATAAATGCAAAGTTTTGGTTAGACCGAATTTTAAAAAGTTGTATTACAAATATTGTTCGCCTGAGGTCGCAGATGTTGCATCTGATAATAGTTATTTATTCTTAGATTCAAATCCAAACGATATAGACCCTAATGATTACTATTATGATGATGATTTGTACTATGATGCTATTGTTGAATTATTAGATGAATCTAATCTATTTGACGATAATATAAAAGCAATTAATAAAGCATTGGGTGTGCCTGACTCTATTTTTGAAAGAATGAATCGAACATGTGCAGCTGATGGTAGACAAACAGTATATTATAAAAATAAAGGTTTTTATATTACTTGGACTTATAGTGGTAGTTATGGTTTAGAAGTTCAATACTATTTATACTAAGATACAATCAAAAAAGAACGCTTGAAAAAGCGTTCTTTTTAATTTTATTTACTTTATTATGGGGTAAAGCTGAATAGTATTACCACCGTCAACTACCAATTCAGCGCCTGTAGTATTTCTTGCGTG
>CACZIY010000018.1 GCA_902781345.1 Oscillospiraceae bacterium
CTTATCAAGAGTTTCATCATCAGTATTTGCGTTTAAAATTTCATTCTTAAGACGCTCAATATTCTCATTATTATGCAAAATATTGTTGTTTAATACTGCGATTTGGCCTTTAATATCAGAGCTTTCTTCATCATTTTTAGCCGACTCACGACGAATAGCATCAATTTGAGAAGAAATCTTATTTATCTCAATTGCGGCAATATCAGATTTAGCAATGATTTCAGTAAGTTCGCGCTCTAAACGCTCATATTGCGCTTTTGCAACAGTAATTTTTTCATCTTGTGTTTTTAACTGCTCATCTGATTTCTTTAAAGTATTAAGCCACAAGCCAATTTCAAGTTGCTTTTTCTCGCCCGATACCGATAAAAATTCTTTTGCTTTTTCACTTTGAATTTTCAAAGGCTTAACTCTTACTTCCAACTCCGACATAATATCACGAAGTCTTACCAAATTATCTTCAGCGTGTAAAAGTTTTCTTTCGGCTTCAAGTCTTCTGTAACGATATTTAGAAATACCTGCTGCTTCTTCAAAAATATCTCTGCGTTCATCAGATTTAGAACCGACAATTTCGTCAATTCTACCCTGTCCAATCATAGAATAACCATCACGACCAAGACCTGTATCCATAAACAATTCGTGAATATCTTTAAGTCGAACAGTATTACCGTTTATTAAATATTCACTTTCACCTGAACGGAAATATCTACGAGTAACTGTAACTAAGTCTTTATCAAACTGCATTTTTCTATCAGTATTATCAATAGTTATTGCAACCTCGGCAAAACCCAACGCTTTTCTTTTTGCAGTTCCTGTAAAAATAACATCTTCCATTGATTTACCGCGAAGTTGTTTATTAGATTGCTCGCCTAAAACCCAACGAATAGCATCGGAAATATTACTTTTACCACTGCCGTTAGGTCCAATTACCGCAGTAATATCTTGGTCAAAAGTGAGTTTAGTTTTATCTGGAAACGATTTAAAACCTTGAATTTCAATAAGTTTTAACCTCAAAAATTTTCACCGTCCTTTTATATGATTTTTATATCAAATTTACTAATATTCTCATCACTTACAATTTCTAAAATAATGCCTTTTTCTTTAAAATAATCTAAATTACTTTTTTTATTGCCTATTACCTTAGAAATTTCATTTTTGTTAACTAAAATCTTGTAAAATCCTTTTATTTTCACCTTTTTCTCTATTAAATCTCTATAAATATAGCTTTGCGCCATTTCGCTTAATGCTGGGTGAAAAGCACCTGCAACAAAACTTTCTTTTTCAATAGAATGAAGTCCAAAACGAATTACTTTAATTCCCTTTTCATAAAAATGCTTTAGAATTTTTGCACCCTCAAAACAAGCTTTTTCAACTGAAAGTGGCTCGTACTCACCATTATTATACAACTTTTCAAGCTCTGTGTTTTTTAATACAACAGTAGGATAAATTCTAACTGTATCTGGCTTTAAATCAGCAATTTTTTGCGCTGTGTAAAAGTCTTTTTCAAAATTGCTTTTATACAGTCCTGTCATCATTTGCAAGCCTAATTCAAAACCGTTTTGCTTAATAAGCTTTGAAGCTAATTCGACATCTTTTGCGCTGTGTCCTCGATTATTAGCAACTAAAACATCATCAGCCATACTTTGTGCGCCAAGCTCAATAGATTTTACTTTAAATTTTTTTAAAATATCTAAAATCTCTTGATTAATAGCATCTGGCCGAGTTGAAATTCTAATACTTTCAACCACACCTTGTTTTACAAATTTATAGCCGATTTCAAGATATTTTAGCATTAAATCTCTTTTAATTGCAGTAAAACTACCGCCAAAAAAGGCTAATTGCGTATTGTTTTTATCGTAATTTTTGCTTTTTTTCGCAATTTCAACCGCATTTATAATGTCGTTTTCATCAGGCTCTTTTTGATGCCCTGTAATATAAACCTGATTGCAAAAGCTACACCTCATACTGCAACCATTATGCGGAATAAAAATAGAAATGTTTGAATGACTCATAATCCCATTAATTTTAGTGCTTCGTGAGCAGCAGCCTGAGCGGCTGCCTTTTTGCTTTTGCCTGTACCTGTTGCAATTGACTGAGAATTAAGCTCAATTGAAAC
Organism: Oscillospiraceae bacterium; assembly: GCA_902781345.1. Taxonomy (GTDB): domain Bacteria; phylum Bacillota; class Clostridia; order Oscillospirales; family Acutalibacteraceae; genus RUG11462. Next base: position 2,114 of record CACZIY010000018.1, read on the forward strand.
AGTAAACACTTTGTTGTGGTCAGGACCTTGTTCATCAACCAAAACATACTCAATTTTTTCTTCAGGATTTTTTTGAATAATCTCTTGCAATTGAGTTTTATAATCAATAAATGAAATTTTATTTGTATCAACTAAATCTTCTTTTACAAATCGCAAAACAAGCTTTCTGACAGGCTCAATACCACCATCAAGATACATTGCAGCAAGCAAGGCTTCAAAAGCGTCTGATAAAATTGACGGTCTTTTATTACCACCATTGTTATATTCACCTTTGCCAAGCTTAATATAATCGCCTAAGTTAATCTCTTTTGCAAAGTCAAACAAAGCTTCTTCACATACAAGTGAAGCTCGAAGCTTTGTCAACTCACCCTCTGGTGTATCAAATCTTTTGTAAATATAATCAGAAACGATTACAGAAAGCACCGAATCGCCCAAAAACTCTAATCTCTCATTACAATTTGACTGGTCGCCTGTTTCATTAGCATAAGAAGAATGGGTTAATGCAAGATTTAATAAGCTTTTATCTTTAAATTCATAACCAATTTCTTTTTCAAGGTTAATCATTATTCTCAACACCTTTTATAGCATTTTCAATTTGGTCGGTTACACCCGTTTTTGCAAACAAAATTGCTTGCTTTACAGCAGATTTAATCGCTCTTGAATCAGAACTGCCGTGTGCTTTAATAACAGGTTTTCTGACACCGATAAGCGGTGCTCCGCCTAATTCTTTATAATCAAACTTTTTCTTTAAATCTTTTAATCCGCCTTTAATAAGCAAAGCGGCAATTTTTGAAACAATATTTTTAAGCAAAATTGCCTTAAACATTTTCATAAATGAAACTGCAACGCCCTCAGTAAGCTTAAGCACAATATTGCCTGAAAAACCATCACAAACAAGAACATCACAAGCACCAGCAGGTACATCTCTCGGCTCAACATTGCCAATAAAATTCAGTTGGGAATCTTTAAGCTTTTGATAAGCTTCAACGAGAACATCTCCGCCTTTTGTTTCTTCGGCACCAATATTTAATAGGCCTACTCTTGGTTTTTCAACGCCCATAACATTTTTCATATAAACGCTGCCAACAAGACCAAATTGCTCTAAAACATCAGCTCTGCAATCAATATTGGCACCAGAATCAAGCAACATATAAGGGTTGCCTGATGTTGTTGGAATAACAGCAGCAAAAGCAGGTCTTTTAATACCTTTAATTCTTTTAACAATAAAAGTACCGCCCATTAAAACCGCACCCGAAGAGCCTGCACTTACAACTGCATCAGCAACGCCGTCTTTAACAGCACTAAATGCAACAGCAAGCGAAGTATCCTTTTTAGATTTTAATAGCAAATTAGGGTCATCGTGAATATCAAAGACATCATCAGCGTGAACAATTTCAATGTTATCAAGCGGAATATTATTCTCACTTGCGCATTTTTCAATCTGTTCCTTATTACCGCAAAGCATTATTTTTGCATCATATTCCTTGCTTGCAAGATAAGCACCCTCAATATTTGAAAGCGGTGCATTATCGCCGCCGAATGCGTCAATAATAATTTTCATATTTTTACCCTCCGATACTCATTTTTAAATCGTTTATTGCCTTTTGAGCAATTAACATATATCTTTCCTGTTTGTTTTTAATCTTTATATTTTCGTGTGGAATAATTCCAAAATTAGCACCCATTGGCTGAAAATCTTTTTTATCATCTGTACTAATGTAGTTTGATAAAGCACCACACACACAAGTAGTCGGTAAATCGAGTTGTTTTTCACCAACTAATTCTTTATAAACTGAAATTGCTGCTAAAATACCAGACATTGCCGACTCCATATAGCCTTCAACACCTGTTATTTGACCTGCAAACCAAATATTATCTCTTGATTTTAACTTAAAATGGTTATCAAGAAGCTTTGGCGAATTAATAAAGGAGTTTCTGTGCATAACGCCATATCGCACAAATTCTGCATTTTTTAAAGCAGGAATTAACGAGAAAACCCTTTTTTGCTCGCCAAATTTCAAATTTGTCTGAAATCCGACTAAATTATACAAAGAAGCTTCTTTATTTTCTTTTCTTAATTGCAAATTAGCCCATGGTCTGTGTCCTGTTTTTGGGTTAGTTAACCCTACAGGCTTTAGCGGACCAAAACGCATTGTGTCAGCACCGCGTTTTGCCATAATTTCTATTGGCATACAACCTTCATAAACATTAGGTTTATCAAATGCGTGAATTTCAGCACTTTCAGCTTCAACTAAATTGTTATAAAACAATTCATACTCTTGCTTGTCCATAGGACAATTAATATAATCGTCAGCCTCTCCTCTGTCGTACCTTGACTGTAAAAAAGCCGAGTCCATATCAATGCTTTCGGCAGTAACTATCGGCGCTGCTGCATCAAAGAATGACAGATAATCGCCTGTTAAGTCTGAAATGCTTTTTGCTAAATCGCCATCAGTCAGCGGTCCTGTTGCAATAATAACAGGCTCATTTTGTGGTATTTCAGTTACTTCCCTATTTACAACAGTTATATTTTTATGATTATTGATTTTCTTTGTAATATACTCGGAAAAATCATATCTATTAACCGCTAAAGCGCCGCCTGCAGGAACTTGACATTTATCAGCAGACTCTAAGCAAATTGAGCCTAAAATACGCATTTCTTCTTTTAAAAGACCGCCAGCGCTGTTAATTCTCTTTGCTTTTAAAGAGTTAGAACAAACAAGCTCAGCAAAAGTATCAATTTTATGTGCAGGAGATTTTTTTATCGGCTTTTGTTCATAAAGTTTTACCTTTACGCCCTTTTGTGCAAGAAAGTATGCCGCTTCGCAACCTGCAAGTCCTGCACCGATAACTGTAACTTCATTTTTCATTCTATTTTGTCTTTTTGTTTGTTTTCTTAGTTTCTTTTTTAGGTGGTTCAACATAGTTTTCACAGCTTTCGTTGTTGCAAACTATTGCACCGCCTCTGCGTTTATAAAGGGTATTACCGCATTTTTCGCATTTATCGGCAATTGGTGTGTCCCAAGTCATAAAGCCACATTCTTTACCCTTTTCGCAAGCAAAATATTTATAACCTCTTTTAGATTTTAACTGAATGATTTTTGAGCCACATTTTGGACAAATACCAGGAGTTTCAACTGTGATAGGCTTAATATTTTTGCAGTCAGGATAGTTAGAACAAGCGAGGAATTTGCCGTATCTACCCATTTTAACAACCATTTTTGCGCCACATTTATCACAAACCTCGTTTGTTTCCTCTGCTTTTTTGCTGTCAGGTCGTTTTGCCTCATTTTCTTTTTTATTTTCTTCTTCAATTGGCATAGTATTTTTACACTCAGGGAAACCAGGACAAGCCAAAAACTTACCAAATTTACCTGTTTTAATTACCATTTTTCTACCGCATTTATCGCAAACAACATCGGTTTCAATAACAGGAATTTTAACCTTTGTACCGTCTGTTTTTTGCTCAGCAGATTTCAAGGTTTTATCAAAGCCTTTGTAGAACTTGCCAAGCATAAGCTTCCATTGCTCGTCGCCACTTTCAACATTATCAAGCTCTGTTTCAACCTTTGCAGTGAATTTTTGGTCAACAATTTCAGGGAAAAGCTCTGATAACAAATCAGTAATAACCTCACCTAAGCTTGTAGGAATAAGAGTTTTCTTTTCTCTTTCAACATAATTTCTTTTTACAATTGTAGTAACAGTAGTAGCAAATGTACTCGGTCTGCCGATACCGCTTTCCTCTAACGCTTTAATAAGCGAAGCTTCGGTAAATCTTGCAGGCGGTTGAGTGAAATGTTGATTTGGAGTTAATTCTTTTAAATTCAAAACCTCGCCAACCTCAAGTTCAGGCAATGATTTTGCCGATTCTTCGGTTTCATCTTTACCCTCAACATAAAGCTTTGTAAAACCGTCAAATTTTACAGAATAGCCACTTGCTTTAAAAGTATAACCGTTTGCGTCAATATCAACACTAACAGTATTTTGAACGCAAACCTCCATTAATGAAGCGATAAAGCGCTCCCAAACTAATTTATATAATTTATATTGGTCTAAAGTCAAAGAATCTTTAACTTGTGCAGGAGTAAGTGCTGGATTAGTCGGTCGAATAGCTTCATGACCGTCTTGTGCGCCTTTTTTAGTTTTGAAATATCTTGGCTTTTCAGGTAAATATTTATCACCGAAATTGCTTAAAATAAATTGATTACCAACTGCTCTTGCTTCTTCAGAAATTCTTAATGAGTCGGTTCTCATATAGGTAATCAAACCTGTTGCGCCCATATCCTGCAACTCAACACCTTCATAAAGCATTTGAGCAACACGCATTGTTTTTTGCGAATTGAAATTTAGCTTTCTTGAAGCCTCTTGTTGCAAAGTTGAAGTAATAAAAGGCGGTGCAGGTTGTTTTTTTCTTGTACCTTTTTTAACTTCAGTTACTTTATATTCTGCATTGTTAAGGTCATTTAAAACTGATTTTGCTTCATCTTCATTAGAAATTTTGATTTTCTTATCATCTTTATCTTTTTCTAAATGAGCCTCAATTTTCGACCTACCTTTATTCAAAACAGCGTCAACGGTCCAATATTCTTCAGGCTTGAACGCTCTGATTTCTTTTTCTCTGTCAACAACAATTTTCAATGCGGCTGATTGACATCTGCCTGCAGAAAGACCGCTTTTAACCTTTTTCCATAAGAAAGGACTTAATTTATAGCCGACAATTCTGTCAAGCACTCTGCGAGCTTGTTGAGCATCAACTAAATCAAGGTCGATTTTACGAGGATTTTTAATTCCCTCTTCAACGCCTTTTTTAGTAATTTCATTAAAAGTAACTCTGTTTTTATCATCAATGCTAAGACCTAAAATATAGCATAAATGCCAAGAGATTGCTTCTCCTTCTCTATCAGGGTCTCCTGCGAGATAAACACAATCTGCTTTTTGTGCAGCATCACGAAGTTTTTTGATAACTTCCTTTTTATCTCTCATTTCAATATATTTTGGCTCAAAATCATTTTCAATATCAACACCCATTGTTGATTTAGGTAAGTCCCTGATATGACCCATGCAAGCCATAACTTCATATTCTGCGCCTAAATATTTTTTTACTGTTTTTGCCTTTGCAGGCGACTCTAAAATAACAAGTTTAGACATAATTTTCTCCTAATTATTTTAATTCAAATCTTCCACCGGGAAGTTGTTTTATAACTGCGTTAATTTCTAAATCAGTTAACGCTATCATAACATCTGAAGCGTCAAATCCTGTTTTATCAATTATTTCATCAGTTGTTATCGGATAATTACCAAAGCTGTTATATACCGACTTAGTAATTTCATCTGCTTCAAACGGAAGTTCAGCTAATTTTTGTTTAACTTTTACTTCTTGTGTTTTTTCAAACTTTTCTTTAACTTTCTTTACAAAAGATTTTTCCTTTTTAGGTTTTTGTGGTGAAACCTTAGCAGGCTTACTATATTTTCTTTGCAAACGCATATAAATATCGTCTTCGTTAATCGGTATTCCTGCGTTATTCAAATTCAGCCTATGAGGAAATGCACTCAAATATTCGCCTAACACATCAGCGGGTGTATAAATAGGTGTTGCGCCTTCCTGCAAAAGCTTATTTGAACCTGCATAGTTTTCATTTGAAATATCACCTGGCAAAGCAAAAATATCTTTACCGTATTCTAATGCATAAGCAACCGTTATCATAGTACCACTTTTCAGCGGTGCTTCAACTACAGCAAGTCCAAGCGACAAGGCAGAAATCAGACGGTTTCTTATTTGAAATGCGTTTCTGTCAACCTTACCAAGCGGTTGAATCTCACTAATAACAGCGCCACATCTTTCAACCTGTTTGCGAATATCTTTTAAATCGTTTAAATAATTATAATCAAGTCCGCAAGGTCTTATAATCACAGATGGCTTTTTAGCAAATAAAGCTCCTTGTGAGCACTTAGTATCAATACCATTAGCGCCACCGCTAATAATTATTGCACCTGCTTGTGCCATTCTGTAAGCAAGTGTTGAAGCGGCTATCATACCGTTCATTGAACAATTTCTTGTTCCTACCATACCAATTCCGACTTCGTCGTCAAAATTAGGAAAAGTACCTCTAACATACAAAACACAAGGCGGATTTATAATTCTACGAAGTATTACAGGATACTTTTCATCATCAAGTGTGATTATTTCAATATCCTTTTTATCGCAATAATCAACTATTGCTTGTGCCTTTTTCAAGTCAGCAGATTTTAAACTTTTAAACTGCTTGTCAGATAAAAAGTTAACTTTTGAACGAATTAAATTCTTATCAAACAATTCTTCAACATTTTCAAAAGTTTCAATTATTTGCGAAACTTGACGGCACCCATATCCCAAAGCGGATTGTAAAGCAATCCAATAAACTGCGTTTTTCATAAGCTTTCACGCACCATTTCATATATTGATATTGAAGCGGCAGCAGCGGCATTAAACGACTCTGCTCTACCGTTCATTGGAATTGTAACTGTATAATCACTTTGTTCTACTACTTCTGATGGTATACCATTAGCCTCATTGCCTATAATTATTGCAGATTTTTCATCAAATGAAACTTCGTTAATTTTATATTGAGAATTCTTTACAACAGTAGCATATATTTTAATATTATGCTCATTTAAAAATTCAAACAGTCCATCTTGTTTAATTTCTAAAATCGGTAATCTGAACAATGCACCCATTGAAGCACGCAATGCTTTTGGATTGTAAATATCGCAACCGCCGCTTACTATAAGTAAATCAACAGCAAACGCTTCGGCAGTTCTACTGATAGTGCCTAAGTTTGACGGGTCAGCTACATCACACAAAACAACTGCTTTTAGCTTGTCTTTATCGACAAATTCATTGCAAATATTTTCGCAAACACAAACAATTCCTTGCGGTGAAACTGTATCGGAAATATGCTTTAAAACATCTTCGGTTACAATATAAAACTCATCAGCGCAATTTGCAACATCTTTTGCATTTTGGAATTTGTTATAACTTTTTTCTGTTAAAAAAGCGGTTTTGATTTTAACGCCAGAACAAAAAGCATCAAAGCAAAGACGCAATCCCTCAATCACAAATAAGCCGTTTTTACTCCTATCTTTTGAAGAGTTAAACAGCTTCTTTGTTTCTTTAATTTTCGGGTTGCTTTTGCTTGAAATCAAATTCACTTTTATGCACCGATTTCACAAAAAATTTTAAAAATTAAACAAAATGCACCCGAAGCAAAATATAACTTCGGGTACTTAAATATTTATTGTAAAGCTTCTTTAGCGGTTTCGCAAAGCTTAGCAAAACCTTCTGCATCAGATACTGCAATTTCAGCGAGCATTTTTCTATTCATACCAACGCCAGCTTTTTTAAGTCCGTTGATAAATGTTGAATAGTTCATACCGTTGATTTTGCAAGCTGCAGAAATACGAGTAATCCAAATTCTTCTGAAATCTCTTTTTCTTTGTTTACGGCCGATATAAGCATATTGACCTGATTTCATAACAGCCTCTTTTGCTGTTTTAAAAAGTTTATGTTTAGAACCAAAATAACCTTTGGCTAATTTTAAAGTCTTATTTCTTCTTTTGCGAGTCATCATCGCGCCTTTAACTCTTGCCATTATTAATCTTTCCTTTCAGTGTATTTTTGAGAATTAATCTTATTTATACGGAATGAGTTTTTTGATTGCTGCCGTATTTGTTTTATCAGCAATAGTAGTTTTTCTAAGATTTCTTTTTCTCTTGGTAGTTTTCTTGTTAAGAATGTGTGATTTGAAAGCGTGAGCTCTCTTAACTTTTCCGTTTTTAGTGAGATTAAATCTCTTTTTTGCACCGGAATGTGTCTTAATTTTAGGCATAACTTTTGTCCTCCTCAAATAATATTAATTCTTTTTGGGTGCTAAAAACATCAGCATATTTCTGCCTTCCATCTTTGCAGGTTTTTCAATAACTGCAAACTCAGTACAAGCGTCAGCAAATCTATTCATAGTATCAAGACCAAGCTCGGTATGACCGATTGCTCTACCTTTAAAGCGAATAGATACCTTCACCTTATCACCGTTTTTGATAAAGCGTTGCGCGTGTTTTAATTTAGTATTGAAATCGTGAACATCAATGTTAAGACCGAGTCTTATTTCCTTTGTTTCAACAATTTTCTGACTCTTTCTTGCTTCTTTTTCTCTTTTTGCCTGGTCAAATTTGTACTTACCATAGTCCATAATTTTACAAACAGGCGGCTCAGCATTAGGTGCAATCTTAACAAGGTCAAGATTAGCTTTTTCAGCTTGCTTCAATGCTTCATCTGATGAAACAATACCAAGCTGAGCTCCGTCAGCACCGATAAGTCTAACTTTTTCGTCTCTGATTTCTTCGTTGATGGAATGTTCTTGTTTACTGATGGCAAACACCTCCGATAAAATTTGCAACAAAAAAAGACGGAATAATATCCGTCCGACAAAATCACAGTAAAAAACTGTAAAAGATTGGCCTTGTTAAGATAAAACCACAAGGCGAGAACCGGACGGCTCTTCTTTGTTGTAACCGTATTTTACCACATATATTTGCATTTGTCAAGCATTTTTTCAAATATTATTAAAGTGAAAATAACTATTGAATTTAATATTTTAATGTGGTAAAATGAGTAAAAATGACTGAACAAAGGAGATACCTATGAGAATACTTATGCGTGGTGCTATTGACCCACTTATCGCTATGGCCCCTGCAAAATATATTATTGAAAACCATACTGGTGGTAATATTGGCAATATGCTCTTTACACACGGTATCGCAAAAACAATTCTTTACAGCGATGATGTAAAAATAGATTACATTGATCTCGCAAAGAAAAAAACTGATAAAAAATATGCTGATTATGTTAATGAAACCTATGATTATTTTTTAATTCCGCTCGCTAATACGTTTAAAAACACAAATCACGAGGAACTTACCAAACTTGCAAAGTTTATTAAAATGCTGAAAATTCCTTGTGCTGTTATTGGTGTAGGTCTTCAAGCAAAACTCAACAACAAACGATTTATTGACAATTATAAGTACAATGACGAAGTAAAAGAGTTTATTAATGCAGTTTTGGATAAATCTCCAATGATTGGTCTACGCGGTGAAATGACTGCTGACTACCTTAAAGATTTAGGCTTTTTACCAGAACAGCATTATACTGTAATCGGCTGTCCTTCAATGTACACATTCGGCGATACCCTTCCTAAAGTAAAAGAAATTTCACTTAACAGTGATTCTGTTGTTTCGTTCAACTCAAAAATCGAATTTGAAAAAAATAAAGATTACAAACCATTTGTTGAGTTTTCAAAAAGAAATATGCTTGAATTTCCTAATATGGTTTATGTTCAGCAGCAAATCGACGATATTAGAATGATTTTTCTTGATAGATACAAAACTGAACTTCGAGAAGATAAAATGTATGATATTTCAAAGGCAATCAGTTTTGTTGATGTACCGTCTTGGATAGATTATTTCAAAGAAAATGTTGATTTTTCTATCGGTTCAAGAATTCACGGAAATGTTGCCGCTGTTCTCGGTGGCGTTCCAGCTGTTACAATCCCGTTTGACAGAAGAGTTTATGAACTTGCTGATTATCACAACATTCCTATTTTTGACAGAAAGTCTATCAAAGAAACAACTTCTTTATATGATGTATTTAACAGTGTTGATTTTAGCAGTGTGCAAAAGGGACATAAAAAAAGGTTTGAACATTATATTGACTTTATTCACAGCATTGGGCTTGATACAGTTTATGACCATAAATTTAACAATGGCGAAACTCCTTATGAAAAATTCACATCAAATCAAAACTATAGCGGTGTGATTAAATCTTATGATGCTTGCGATCAAGCCGAACAACTAAAGCGTTATAGAGATGCTTTTCCGATAGTTAAAAGAATTCAGGAAAACTATCGCAACAAGTCGATTAAACTTGAAGAAGAGCTAAAACTTAGAAGACATACTATAAAATGGTTTTTTTCTATACTAAAAAACAGATTAAAAAATAAAGGTCAAAAACATTAATGTTTTTGACCTTTTTTGGCGCCCCCAATAGGAATCGAACCTATAACTAAATCTTAGGAGGATCTTATTATATCCATTTAACTATAGGGGCAAAAATCACTTAAACATTATAATACTTTTATGCTATTTAGTCAACTAAAAAATTTATTTAAAAAAATCTTTAATTTACTATTGACAAATAAAATTATTTTTGTTATATTAAATAAAGAAATTCGTTCGAGGTACAATATAATGAGTTTTGTAGCATTTCAAAACACAATATATTCACACATTATGCTTAAATCATTTGGTTTAGGTTTAAATTTAATTTTTTGATTTTATTACTGACTTTTATTTTTTTAAAAGTCAGTATTTTTTTGGGATATTCGGCATTTTGCCTTTATCATAATAAAATTTAGAAGGGATATATAAAAAATGTCAAAAGAAACAAAAACAAATTCAGAAGGCATCTATGATGCAAAAGTACTTGGCAAACCAAAAATGTTGGTACTTGGTATTCAGCATATGTTTGCAATGTTTGGTGCAACAGTATTAGTTCCTATGATTACTGGTCTTGATACTGCAACAACACTTTTAATGGCAGGTCTTGGTACACTTTTCTTCCATTTGGTAACAAAAGGTAAAGTTCCTGCATTTTTAGGATCATCATTCGCTTTCTTAGGCGGTTATGCAGCGGTTAAAAGCTTTGCGCAAAAAGGTGATGACCCATTAAAAATGCTCCCTTACGCTTGTTTAGGTGTAGCGTGTGCTGGTCTTGTTTACCTCATACTCGCACTTTTAATTAAACTTGTAGGCGTAAATAAAGTTATGAAATTCTTCCCACCGGTAGTTACTGGTCCAATCATTATGGCTATCGGTTTGAGCCTTGCTCCTTCTGCACTTAACAACTGTGCAAGTAGTTGGCCAATTGCTATTGTTGCTTTGGCAATCGTAATTATATTTAACATCTGGGGTAAAGGAATGGCAAAAATTGTTCCTATTATTTTAGGTGTACTCGGTGCTTACATTGTTGCTTTAGTTCTAGGTAATATTTGTGGAATTGAATCAATGAAAATTGACTTTTCTTCAGTACAAAATATTTTAAATAATATTGGTGATGGCAAAATCTATGGCGAAGGCGGTTTGATTTGCTTACCTATATTTGGTGATAAAACTGTATTTGGCGGTATTGACTGGTCTAAATCAGATTTAATTGTAAGCTCAATCGTTGCAATCGTTCCAATCGCTCTTGCTACAATGATGGAGCATATCGGTGATATTTGCGCAATCGGTTCGACTTGCGGTAAAAACTACATTAAGGATCCTGGTTTACACAGAACTTTAGTTGGTGATGGTATCGCAACATCTTTTGCTTCAATCTTTGGCGGTCCTGCAAACACCACTTATGGTGAAAACACAGGCGTTCTTGCTTTGTCAAAAGTTTATGACCCAAAAGTAATTAGAATTGCTGCTTACTTCGCAATCTGTATTTCATTCTTCCCTATAGTTTCAGCTTGTATCTCTACAATTCCTACAGCTGTTATCGGTGGTATTTCATTCGTTCTTTATGGTATGATTTCTGCAATTGGTGTTAGAAATGTAGTTGAATCTAAAGTTGACTTTACAAAGAGCCGTAACTTAATCATTGCTGCCGTTATCTTAGTATGTGCTTTAGGTATTAAATATAGCTCAGGTATGGGTGCTGACTTAGCAAACAGCATTGACGGTGCAGTTAAATTCAGCGTATTCGGCGTTGATATTTCACTTTCAGCTTTAGCTGTTGCTTCAATTGCTGGTATCGTTTTAAATGCAATTTTACCTGGAAAAGATTATGACTTTAGCGAAGAAAACCCACCAAAAGATAATGGTGCAAACCTTGAAATTTAAGTTGATTTTTCTTGAAAAATATAATATAATAGTACAAGAGTAAAATCTTGTACTATTATTTTGCAAAAATAAGGAGATATAAAAATGAATAATGTTACTATTTTCGATCACCCGTTGATTCAGCACAAAACAACTATTCTTCGTCAAACAAAAACTTCTAACAAAGAGTTCAGAGAGTTAGTTGAAGAAATTACGATGCTTATGTGCTTTGAGGCACTTCGTGATTTACCTTTAGAGGAAGTTGAAATCGAAACACCTATTACAAAAACTACTCAAAAAATGATTAAAGGTAAAAAACTCGCTGTTGTTCCTATTCTTCGTGCTGGACTCGGTATGGTAAACGGTCTTTTACAGTTAGTTCCTTCTGCTAAAGTTGGACATATCGGAATGTATCGTGATGAAGAAACTTTAGAGCCTCATGAATATTATTGCAAATTGCCTGCAGATATTGAGGAAAGACTTATTGTTGTAGTTGACCCAATGCTCGCAACAGGCGGTTCTGCTATTGATGCTATTCGTCAAATCAAAGGTTACGGCGGAACACACATTAAATTCTTGTGTATGATTGCTGCACCTGAAGGTATCAAAGCATTGTCAGAAGCACATCCTGATGTTGAAATTTACTGTGCTAATGTTGATGAAAAATTGAACGAAAACGGTTACATCGTTCCGGGTCTTGGTGATGCCGGTGATAGAATTTTCGGTACAAAATAAATCATATTTATATAAAAAATCTGAAAGCAAAATGCTTTCAGATTTTTCTTTTTTTAAAGATATTTTAGTAAATGCTCAATGTTTTCTTTTTGAATACCAACTAACTCATTAGCAAGTGAATTAACATTTTTGTCAGCGTGCTTATTGCTGTTAATACTTTTTGTCATACCAATTATGCCCATATTGTTTCCTTGAATAACGATATCGGCAATATGGCTTTGACTTTTATCAAACATTGTATTCATTTCTATGCCCATTTTCGACATTTTAATTTGTGCTTTTTTCACAGGTTTTGGGTACTCATTTCTGCTTCTGATTTCTTTAAAGGTTTTATCTTGAAAATCTCTATAAACCTTTTTCTCACGCTTTAATTCTTCTTGAATATCACTGTTTTTAGTTTTTGAAATGAGATTATCAAGCGTTTCAGCACCAACCCTTGAAGCCCTGTAAATATCGCTTAAAAGTTCGTTATCAGTGGCCATAATAATCACTCCTTTGTGTTTATTATGGCTTAATTTTTCTAAAATATACGAAGTCCTTTTGGATAATGATTTTTAAGCTTACCATTTGAAGCTTTGCCAAAGCCTAATGTTATACCATCAACCGCAACCGCAGCATAACCTTTTAAATCACAATCAATTTCATTACCGTGCAAAAACTCGTATACCCGTTTATCATCAAGCGGTAAATCAAGCACATTTTTTACTTCGCTAACATTGCTCGATATAAACAAATCGTGGTCAGGCACAAATCTTTTTCCTTTAATCTCCCCTGCTTTTATGCCTGCTTTTACAATTCTGATTTTGCTTGTATTAGTGTAAAATTCAGGCAAAAGATAAACTATATTATTCTTTATATAATATTTTTCAGGTGGATTGTAAAAGGTTTCTTCAAAAAATTCATCTACAACATTTTCGCTTTTAAATTTATACTCAAAAATATCAGTTTCGCAATTTTCTTCGCCTGATTTTATAAATTTTGCAACAAAATGGCCCTCGCCACCGTCTGAAAACAATATTCTTCTTGTTTTAGCAATTTGCTTATTATCGGTGTGATATGTATAGCCGTTTCTGCCAAAATCTTGGTTAATTTCAATAAGCTCAAATTCAGGATGACGGCTTAAAAATGCTTCAACAGTTTTTTCATTTTCCTCTAGTGATAAAGTGCAAGTAGAATAAACAAGCGTACCGTTTCGCTTTAAGCAATTAGCGGCATTATCTAATATTTCCGCTTGTCTTTTTGCACATACTTCCCTGTTTTCTTTTTTCCACTCAGTAAAAATGTTTGGCTCTCGGCGAACCATGCCCTCGCCTGAGCAAGGTGCGTCAACTAAAACTCTATCAAAATAACCTCTAAAATTTTCAGCAATTAAGGCGGTATCGGCATTTGATACTACCGCATTTTTAACGCCACAACGCTCAATATTAGAAGCTAAAACTTTCGCTCTGTTGCTAACATATTCATTAGCCCACAAAAGCCCTGTATTTTGCAATTTTGCGGCAATTTGTGTAGATTTTCCGCCAGGGGCAGCACACAAATCAAGCACCTTATCGCCTTTTTGAACATCAAGCGCTTCAACTGCGCTCATAGCTGAAGGCTCTTGCAAATAAAATGCACCTGCGTGATGAAAAGCGTGATTGCCAAGCCCTTTTATATCGTTGCTAATATAGAATCCCTCTTTGCAAAAAGGAATTTGTTTTGTTTCAAAATCTAAATTTTTAGTTACTTTTTCAATATCAGCCTTTAAAGTATTTACCCTTAATCCTCGAAAAGCGGGTTTATCAAAATATTCTAAATAATCACTAAAATCATCTTTTAAAGTTTCTTTCATACACTCTAAAAAACCGTCAGGAAGATTCATTGAAATTGTTAAACCCCTCTCCAAAAATTTCGCCTGCTTCAATCGTTACAATAAAAGCAGATTTATCTGTATTTTTAACTATTTTGTGAAATTTTGCCGCCTCATACCTGTGAGTAGCGCAAATTATCTCATTTTCACTTGAATTAATGGTATAAACACTATGCAAGTGATTTGTAGCATTTTGCAAAATCTGATTGCAAAAATCCGATTTTACAATAATCAACCTACCTTTATCAAATCCATAAATAATATAATCAATCGTTTTTGATTGAAAAAATATTGAAATAATCGCAAAAAACGCATTTTCAATGCTTTTATAGGCTATTGCCGAGGAAATAATCACAACCGCATCTAAAAGCAAAATCAAATTGCCGATTGAAAATTGCGGTAAAACACCTTGCATTAATTTTGCTAATATGTCAACACCACCTGTTGTAGCACCTCGCAAAAATATTAACGCTAAACCTAATCCCATTAATATTCCGCCGAAAACTGCGCTTAAAACCTTATCACCTTTGTAAATAGGAATTATTTTTGGTGATAAATCAATAAAAACCGTCATAATAACGGTTGAAATTATTGAGTAATATAAAAATTTAATGCCGAATTTATTCGCTGCTATCAAAAATATCGGAATATTTAACAGCAACACGACTGTACCGACTTGAAACCCGAAAATATAATAAAGAATTGTTGCAACGCCTGTTAAACCGCCAGCGGCAATTCCGTTTGGCGCAGTAAAAGAAGAAACACCAACTGCGATAAAAACATTTCCTATTATTATAAACAGCCAATCAAGCCTTTTAGATTTTAATGTCATTACATATCTTTCCTTAAAAAGTTTATGTAATGACATTATTTTTTAAAATATTATATCAAAAAGCTCATAAATTCGCTCATTTTGCCCGGTTAAATAAAGATAACCAAAAAGCGTTTCAATTCCTGTTGCTATGTGATAATCACCCTCGCTTGCGTTTTTAGGGGTATGATTATTATGTGCATTTCTACCTCTTTTATAAAACGAAATCTCTTTTTCAGTTAAAACATCTTCAATTTTCAAATAAGCATTTGCTTGTGCGTTCGCTTTAACAAGCTTTGCTGATGATGTATGTAAATCATTTGAGCGACTTTTGCCTAAAACGCAAAGCCTTTCACGCACCAAAAGCGAATATACCGCATCGCCTACAAAGCTTAATTGGTCGGTTGTAGCGGTTTTAATATCAAAATTTTGTTGTAATTCTAACATATTTATCAATCCACAAAATCAAATTCAAAGTCGTAAATTACTACTGTATCGCCATTTTGCACGCCTTCATCACGCAAAGCGTCAATAATGCCCGATTTTTCAAGCACATTTTGAAAATATAGCAACTGCTCGTAATCGTTAGGATTAGTTTTATCCATAAGCGGATGTAACCACTCGGCGATAACCTCATAACCGTTATCACGCTTAACAATCTGGAACTTGCCTTTTTCTTCGCTAACTTCTTCAATCGGTGCTTCTTCAGCCTCATATTTAATAATAGGCGGTAACTTTTGCAATTCTTTTGCAACATATTTTATAAGCTCATCAGTGCCCTCTTGAATCGGTGCGCAAATTGTAAAGAATTTCAAGCCTTTATCTTCAATATATTTTTTAAATTCTTCGATTTGTTCAGGCTCTGCCATATCAATTTTATTTGCAACTACAATTTGTGGACGGGTTGAAAGTTCAGGCGAAAATACCGCCAATTCCTTATTGATTGTTTCAAAATCGCTTATCGGGTCACGCCCCTCTGAACCTGAAACATCAACAAGATGAAGTAGCAATCTACATCTTTCAACGTGGCGCAAAAATTGATGGCCGAGTCCTGCTCCCTCACCGGCACCCTCAATTACACCAGGAATATCAGCCATAACAAATGAACATTCATCATCAACACGCACTACGCCAAGAACAGGGGTAAGCGTTGTAAAATGATAATTTGCGATTTTCGGTTTTGCTTGCGAAACTACCGAAACCAAGGTTGATTTGCCGACATTCGGATAGCCGAGCAGTCCAACATCAGCCAACAATTTTAATTCCAAAGTAACATCGAGCTCTTCGCCTGGTCTGCCCTCTTTTGAAAAACGAGGAATTTGCCTTGTAGCAGTCGCAAAATGAGTATTACCCCAACCGCCTTTACCGCCGTGAGCCGCAACAAAACTTTCGCCGTCAGACAAATCAGCCATAATTCTGCCGGTTCTGGTATCTTTAAAAATTGTTCCGACAGGCACTTTAATTACGGTATCTTGTCCCTTTTTGCCGTAACAACGGTTACCGCTGCCTTTTTCGCCGTTGGCTGCGGTATATTTTCTTTTATATCTGAAATCAGCGAGGGTTGACAAATGCTTGTCGGCAACAAAAACAATGTCGCCGCCTTTACCGCCGTCGCCACCGTCAGGGCCGCCGTTTGCAACATATTTTTCTCTATGAAAAGTTACAGCGCCGTTTCCGCCGTCGCCGGCTTTTATATGTATTTCAGCAATATCAATAAACATAAATTTTCTCCCTAATGTTTTCTAAATGTATATTATACCCTAAAACCCGCATAATTTCAATGTTTTTATTTTTTAGTGTTAAAAATGCCGTCCTTTGTCAAGTCATCAGAATAACCTTGTAAAAAATTAGTACAAACAAAAAGGAGTGCTTAAAGCACTCCTTAAAAGTTATTTAATCTTAACTTTTTTAGCCTTTGTCCAACTG
>CACZIY010000019.1 GCA_902781345.1 Oscillospiraceae bacterium
CAGTATCATCTTGCGAAAACTGAGCTGCATATTCTTCGGCCATTTCTCTTGAAACGCCTTTTCTAATAAGCTCTGTAACTATCGCTCTATAACCTAATTTTCGGTTCATTTTAAGGCTGTATGCATAATTATATGCAAAACGCTCATCATCAATAACACCTGCATCAGCAAGTGTTTTTACCGCTTCAAAAATAGCGTTTTCATCAAATTTATCTCGTTTTAGGCGAAAAATCATCTCTTTTTGCGAGTATTCCCTGCGAGAAAGCAACCACATAGCCTTTGAAGTTGCTCTTGCAAGGGCGGACTCATACTTTAATTCTTCGAGCCTTTCTTCATCAACAAAAAGTCCCGCCTTTAAAGCATTTTTTGCCACAGTTTCTTTGTCTAAAAAGACATCTTCGCTTTTATCAAAGCAAATTTTACAAAGATGATTTTTAGCACCTGTAATTTCGGTAATTACCATTAATCCTCAACTGCTATATCAATATCTATATCGGCAGATTTCGTTTGGGTTTCTTCGTCAGCTACCTTTTCAACGGTAGGCTCAGAAACACCCGACAAAGTAGCCTTGTTAAGTCTTGGCTTTTTGCTGCCGAAAATTTCATCTTTATGCTCAATGATTTTTGCTTCGATTTCAGCCATAAGCTCAGGGTTTTCAGTTAAATAAACCTTAACTTTTTCTCTGCCCTGACCGATTTTTTGACCGTTGTAAGCAAACCAGGCACCTGATTTTTGAATAACATCACATTCAACGCCGAGGTCAACAATTTCACCAACTCGTGAAATGCCCTCGCCGTACATAATGTCAAATTCAGCCTCTTTAAACGGAGGTGCAACTTTATTTTTAACAATTTTGGCTCTTGTTCTCGAACCGATAATTTCATTTTGAAGCTTTAATTTTTCGCCTTTGCGAATTTCAATTCTAACAGAAGAATAGAATTTCAACGCTCTACCGCCTGTTGTAACTTCAGGGTTACCGTAAACTACGCCAACCTTTTCACGAAGCTGGTTAATAAAGATAACCGAGCAGTTTGATTTTGCAATACAAGCGGTCAATTTTCTAAGTGCTTGCGACATAAGACGAGCCTGCAAACCTACATGGCTGTCGCCCATAAGTCCTTCAATTTCAGCCTTTGGAACAAGCGCTGCAACCGAGTCAACAACGACAATATCAATAGCGTTTGAACGAACGAGTGCCTCGCAAATTTCAAGTGCTTGTTCGCCTGTATCAGGTTGAGAAACAAGCAATGAATCAATATCAACACCCAAAGCATTTGCATAAACAGGGTCGAGTGCATGCTCAACATCAATAAAAGCAGCTTCGCCACCCAATTTTTGCGCTTGTGCTACTGCGTGTAAAGCAACGGTTGTTTTACCTGAACTTTCAGGTCCGTAAATTTCTATAATTCTTCCTCTTGGGATACCGCCTATACCG
This sequence comes from Oscillospiraceae bacterium, assembly GCA_902781345.1. GTDB lineage: Bacteria > Bacillota > Clostridia > Oscillospirales > Acutalibacteraceae > RUG11462. The sequence continues at coordinate 1,436 of CACZIY010000019.1, forward strand.
AGCGCCATATCAAGCGATAAAGAACCGGTTGAAATAGCCTCAACATTAAGATTTGTGGTATCGCCGAGTTTCATAACTGCGCCTTTACCATAAGATTTTTCAATTTGCGCTAATGCATCTTGAAGTGCTTTCTTTTTAGGGTCAAGTTTGTCGTTTTTGACTGCCATTTTTATTTCTCCTTAAATTAAATTTTTGCTTTTATAACTCTTGTATTATTGCCGTAATCTTTTACAGCACTAATACAAGAATAACCGTTATTTTTCAAAATCTCGGTAACGCTTTTCTCCATTTTATACCCGATTTCAAAAATAAGGGTAAATCCATTATTATTTTTAAAATTTTCTGCTATTTTTTTGTAAAAATACAAACCGTCATCATCTGCAAAAAGTGCCATTTCGGGCTCAAAGAACAATTGCTTAGCTAAATCTTTTTTCTCTGCTTCTGAAATGTAAGGCGGGTTTGATACTACTAAATCATATTCGCCGACAAAATCAAGCGCGTCCGCTTTAATCGCCTTTACATTATTTGCATTGTTAAGACTGATATTTTTTTGCAAATAGCAAAAAGCTTCATCATATAACTCAACTGCGCAAACCTTGCTGTCAGGGCGGTTTTTTGCAATTGCAACAGCAATAGCACCGCTGCCCGAGCATAAGTCAAGCACTTTTGGGTTAGTTTTATTTTCAATCGCTTTTAAAGCTTCATCAACCAAAATTTCGGTATCATTGCGAGGTACTAAAACGCCTTTTCCTACCAAAAACGGTAACGAATAAAATTCGCATTTACCTAAAACATAATAAAGCGGAGCGCCCTCATTACATTTTTTCGCCATTTTTTCAGCGACTTCTACAATTTTTTCGCTGATGGTTTGATTGCGAATTTTAATAAAATCAGTACTGTCGCAATTCAAAGCCGAAAATAAAATTTGCTTTGCTATAAAATCAGCGTTTTCAAGTTTCAGCGATTTTTCAATTTGCTTTTGAAGTTCAAAATATGTCATATTTTATCAAGCTCAGGGTCATCTGGAATAACTTCTTCCATAGCCTTTATTGCTACTTCAATCATATCATCATCAGGCTCTTTTGTAGTAATTCTTTGTACCCATAAACCTGGTGCTGCAATGATTTTTGTAACAGTATTTTCGTATTTGCCACATATTTTTATAAGCTCATAACCTATGCCGCAAAAAACAGGTACTAACAAAATTTTAATTGCTACCCAAATGCCTGTAAGCTTTGTAACAGCTGGGAACAAAAGCACAACAACAGTTGAAAAAATTATGCCGACTGCTATCATCAAAAACATAAATGAAGTACCGCATCTTGGGTGAAAACGAACTTGCTTTCTCACATTTTCAACGGTTAGCGGCAAGCCTTTTTCATAGCAAAAAATTGTTTTATGCTCCGCACCGTGATATTTAAAAAGTCTTTTAATATCAGATGTTTGCGAAACTAATAAAATATAACCTACAAAAATTGCTATTTTCATAAGTCCCTCTAAAAGAGGTCGCCAATTTTGCAAAACGCCGTGTTCAATTGCCGAAATGCTAAGCGCTTCACCGCTTGCAAGCGAGTTAAACAAATTAAAGATTATTGACGGTATATACATAAACAAGAATACCGCAAGACCTACGCCTAGAATAGTGCCTATTGTCATAATAACAGTCATTAGTGCGTTTGAAAGCTTTTTCGGCTTTTTTTCGTCTTGTTCCTTTAATTCCTCATAAGAAACGCCTGTTTTTTCAGCCTTTTTACGAAGCTTTTCTTCTTTTTTCTGTGCCTCTTGCTCTTCTTCCAATGCGGTCATACCTGAAAGGTCAGCCGAGCGCATAAGCGTTTTTGTTCCTACATACAAAGTTATTGCAAAGGTGATTATGCCACGCAAAACGGGAATTCCCAACCATTTATACTTCTTTATAGGGTTAGGAAAATTGACCTCCTCAACAGCGATTGACTTGTCAGGAGTTCTGACCGCCAAAGAGGTATTTTGCGGGCCTTTCATCATAATGCCCTCAATTACCGCTTGACCGCCGATTGAGGTTTTTTTGCATATTCCCTCACAGTTTTTATTGCTCATCGAAATTATCCCTTTCCTGTGTAATCTCTTTTTCAGGGGTGTTGTTTTCCATAATAAATGGTAATGCAATAGTTACTTTTGTACCTGCGCCCTCTTTTGAGTCAAGCAGCAAAAGTCCGTCGTGTTGTTTAATAATTTCATCAACTATTGCAAGTCCAATACCTGAACCACGAACAGTGTTGTTCGCTTTATAAAATTTATCTTTAACCTTCGACAAATCCTCAGCCGCAATACCGCAACCCATATCGGTAACGGTTACATTTACATAGTTGTCTTGCTGTGAAGCTTCGACAACAACATTGCCTTGATTTCCCGAATATTTAATAGCGTTATCAATAATATTAATAAATACCTGTTTAAGTCTTGCAGGGTCAGCCATAACCGGTGGAAGCTGCTCAGGTGCGGCATATTCGAGTGAAAGCCCTTTTTTCTTAGCCTCTCCCTCATACATAAGCACCGCTTCGCCAAGCTCTGCAAGCACATCAACCTTTTCTTTTCTTATTTGTAATCTGCCCGACTGCATTCTTGAAAAATCGAGCAAATCCTCAACTAAGCCCGAAAGTCTGTAAACCTCACCGTTTATAACTTCAACGCCTTTTTTAACTAATTCTTCATCAACGCCAACCGACATTTTAAGCGTTTCCGACCAGCCTTGAATTACAGTAAGCGGTGTGCGAAGCTCGTGAGAAACACTCGAAATAAAGTCGTTTTTCAACTTTTCGCCACTTTCAAGCTCCTCAGCCATAAAGTTGATAGTATCACAAAGCTTACCGATTTCATCAACCGCATTAACAGGCAAGCGGTTTGAAAAATTACCATTTGCAATTGAAAAAGCGTTTTCGGTAATAAGCTTTATAGGCTCTAAGATTGATTTTAAAAATGCAAGTCCCGAAATAACGGTTACACCAATAATAATTAAACCGATTATTATTAAAATAGTAATGTTTAAGAAAACGCTTTGAACAATGCTTTCGGCTGAAGTAATAAACCTTATTGCGCCTATGCTTACACCGTTGAATTTTGGCATTAAAGCAGTTTTGGCAATAATTTTTTCGCCATTTTGATTGTCGCCGACAAATTCACCATCACCGCCGTTTTGAAGCGCTAACTTATAATCCTTTATAATCTCTTTTTCATCAATATAGCCCTTTGATGAAATGAACGCTTTACCGTTTCTGTCAAAAAACTGAATTTCAACTAAATTCTTATCGTTATATGAGCTTATAAATTCTTTTGCTGCGCCTTTAAACTCAGCAGAAGCAAGTGTCGATTTTTCTTTCATAAACTCAGAGCAAGAATTAATTCTCGACTCTAAGTTGCTTTTTACCGAATTGTAATAATAGTTGTGGATAAACACACCCAAAATAATTTCAACAGCAATAACAACTAAAACAACGACGCCGACAATTTCCATAAGCCAGCGGTTTTTTACGCCTTTAACCCTTAAGTCTTCAGGTCTAAGCCAAAATTTCTTATCCAATTGTCAGCACCTCCTTAATTGTTTTTAAAAAAGCTTTACGCTTGAGTGTTCCACTTATAACCCTTACCCCAGACAGTTACAACATATCTCGGCTCTGAAGGGTCATCTTCAATTTTCATTCTGAGTCGGCGAATATTTACATCAACAATTTTTTCATCGCCGATAAAGCTTTCGCCCCATACTCTTTTAAGAATATCTGTACGGTCAACAGGCATACCTGCCATTGAGAAAAGGTATTCAACAATTTGAAATTCAACAGGTGTCAGCTCAATTTCGATACCCCTTTTTACAAGAGTTCTTCTGCGTAAATTGAGTGTAAAATCACCAATAATAATTTCATCAGAAACAGTTGAATTTTTTGAGTTTGCCAACATTTCAACTCTGCGATTCAATGAGTCAACTCTCGCTACCAATTCTGTAGGTGAAAATGGTTTTGTCATATAATCATCGGCACCCATCATCAAAGCAGAAACCTTATCCATCTCCTGTGATTTTGCAGTGAGCATAATTATGCCGACTGTGGTATTTTTCGCTCTGATTTGTTTGCAAACACTAAGACCGTCAAGTCCTGGCATCATAATATCAAGCAAAACCACCTGAAAATCATCATTAGCCATATAAATTTCAAGCGCTTCTTCACCCGAAGCCGCCTCAACTGTCTGATAACCTGCTCTTTTTAAATTGATAACGACAAATTCTCTGATTGCCGCTTCATCCTCAACAACTAATATCCTTTTCATTTTTAACCGCCTTTCTAAATTAAAACAAATTGCTTTTTAATGTCGTCAACCTTGACTTTATATTTTCCTTGATATTTTTTATTGATTTTAACAGTATAAACATCTTCTTCATCTGACGCTATTTTTATAAAGTCATCTTCAGATGAATAATCAGATTTATAGAAAACTTTTATTCTGAAAATTTCATCGCCAAAAGTTTGATTTGTAAAATCCCACTCGCAAATAATTCTTTCCCGTGAATCAGAATTTTTCTTTGCGGTAACATTGCCTAACCACGAGTCTGGCGTGCTGATAAAATAATTATCGTTACCGTTCAAAAATCCGCTTGCAACTCTTTTTTGCAGCTTTTTGTTTTCTAAAGAATACCATTCAGTAAAGTAAACTCTGTCGCTGTATTCCATTTCTTCATTGTAACCGTTGCAAAGATATGTTTTCGGTATTTCAATTTTACCGTCAGAATTAATATCCCTACTTTCGATAAGCGAATATCTTTCGGTTAATTTAGTCGAGTTATTTCTTTTATCATAAAACAGCGCTTTTATTGTCTGATCGTAATAAAAGACTTCTGTAATCATACTGTCTTCGCCAATGTTTGCATCAACAAAAATACCGTTTTGATTGTTTGAAATCGGTGCTACCGCAATTTTTGAAAATGAAATAACATTTGTATCAAAATTTGCCGAGCCCAAAGCAAACGGAATTGAATCATTTTGATAAGAAAAGCTAATAAGCTTTGCACTTGCGGTATTTTTAATAGCAGAATTATCAGTTTCTTGCGAAGCAACAGCCGATTGACTGCCAAGCTTGAAAATAGCAATTTGCTCTTTATCTGAAGCGCCTAAATCGCAAACGCAAAAATCGGTATAACGCTCTTGAGTTAAAAGCTGAACGCCCTTTTTATCCATTTTGTAAATATTAAGCTCTTGCTCAGTTGTATTGTTAAGCTTACAGCCCACTAAAATCTCATTAGATTTATCAGCACAAATATCAGCGGTTTCTACTCTGTCAATACCGATACCCGAAAGTGCGCTGTCAAACTTAATTTTCCACTCATCATTTTTCTTATCTAAAACGCAAAAGTGAATTGTAATACTTGTATTTTCAGTTGTTTGGTAAAACGCAATAGCTTCACGATTACCGTCACTATCAAAATCCTTTATCATAACAGCGTTGCGATATTCGCCACCTGTCGGATAAGAGAATTCAAAGCCGCTGTGCGAGCTTTCCAAAATCTCCTCAATTTCGACTAAGTCGCCCGAACCCTTAGGTGTGGACATAAGTGAAGCAGGAGTATCAAAAATTCCAGCACAAGACGCAAAATTCAACATAATAAAACAACTTAAAATTATAAAAAATATTTTTTTCATAGTACTCCTTACTCACCACCTTTTTGAGAATTGAAAATTAATCTAAATATTCTTTTGCTGAAGTAAATTTATAATCGCCGTTTTTAAGAAAATCAAAGTTTTTAAGTGCTAATGCAGTTCCCGAAGCAACACAAGTTTTAGGATAATGCGGTGTTTTAACCTTAATTCCTGCATAGTTTTCAATAAACTCTGCAAGACCATAAAGCTTTGAACCGCCGCCGATTAAGATTATTCCGTTTTCGTGTGCGTCGCCTGCAATTTCAGGAGGCGACTTTTCAATAACCGACTGAATTGTTCTGCAAATTTCCATTGCTGGATCGTAAAGTGCAGTTATCATTTCACTGGTGTTGATTTCAAAGGTTTGTGGCATACCTGTAAATTGGTGTTGCCCTTTTGCTGTTAATGTTAATTCAAGTGGTCGAGGACGAACACAGCCGATTTGCTTTTTAATTCTTTCAACCGTATGCGGACCTACCACAATGTTATGCTCAAATTTTATGTATTTTTCAATTGCCTGATTAAAGTAATCGCCAGCAACTCGAATTGACTCACTCTTTACAAGACCGCCCATTGACAAGGTCGCAATATCGGTTGTACCTGCGCCAATATCAACAATAACTGTTCCTTTTGGAGTTGTAAAATCAATACCAAGACCGATAGCCGCAGCAACAGGGCCCTCCAAGGTACAAATATCTCTTGCGCCCGATTCCAAGCAAGCGTTAATAAGCGAACGGCGCTGCATACTTGTAATACCGCTTGGCACTGCAACCATAAGCCTTGCTTTTAAAAGGTTGTTACCTGCAACTGATGAAACAAAAGCAGTAAGCATATTTTGCGCCATTTCGTAATCAGCAATAACGCCCTCTGCTATCGGACGAACAGCTGTAACCGAATCAGGAGTTCTGCCTATCATTTTGTAAGCGTCAGTACCTGCAGCAATAAGCTCGCCTGTATATGTTTGATAAGAAATTGCCGAGTGTTCATCAAGCACAATCTGTTTTCCCTGACAAATAATTGTGCGAAGTGAACCCAAGTCTATTCCGTAACCGTTAATCAATTTTCTCCACCGTTTCTTTCACATAAAATTAATATAAGTACATACACAATTATTATAATATATTATTTCTAATAATACAAGCATTTTTTAAAAGTTTTAACCTATAATATGTAAATTTTATATTAACAAAAAAAGATTGCTTTAACTCTTGCTAAAAATTGAAAAATATAGTATAATAACATAGATTATGATATTTTGGGTAGGTGTTACTTATTACCGAAGCATATTTTGATAATTCTTCGACTACTTTTCTTTGTAAAGAAGCAAAAGAAGCGGTTTTAGCCGCTTGTGATTATAATGGAAACCCGTCGTCTTTGCACAGATTGGGTACTTTTTCAAGCGAGCTTTTGGAAAACGCTCGTAAACAAATCGCAAAAGCTTTGAAATGCAGTGCAAGTGAGATTTATTTTACTTCGGGCGGTACTGAAAGCGATAATGCCGCAATTATCGGTGCGGTTGGTGCTTTAAAACGCAGAGGTAAAAAAATTGTTACTACCGCTTTTGAACATTCGGCAGTAATTAACACAATGAAGCATTTGGAAAATGAGGGCTTTGAGGTTGTTTATTTAAAGCCTGATGAAAGCGGAACTGTGCCGATTTCAGCGTTTTTGGAGGCAATCGACCAAAACACAATTTTAGTTAGCTGTATGTCGGTAAATAATGAAACAGGCGCTGTTTTGCCGATTGAGCTTATCAAAAAAGCGATTGAAGCAAAAAACAGTCCGGCATATTTTCATTGTGATGCTACGCAAAGCTTCTTAAAATACCCTTTATGCCCTGAAAATTCAGGGATTGATTTACTAACTGTTTCGGCTCATAAAATTCACGGACCAAAAGGCGTTGGTGCACTTTATGTTAAAAAAGGCGTCAGAGTTTTACCGAGAACCTTTGGTGGTGAACAGGAAAATGGGTTCAGACCAGGTACCGAACCGCTTATTCTAATAAACGGTTTTTCGGCGGCAATTAGTGCATTTGGCGATGCAAAGGAAAACGCAAGAAAATGTGCGTTGATAAAGGATCATATCAAAACAAAGCTTGAAGCTTTTGACGATATTGTTATTAATTCGCCTAAAAAATCAAGCGATTATATTTTAAACCTTTCGGTTTTAGGGGTTAGAAGTGAAACTATGCTTCACTTTTTAGAGCAAAAAAATATTTATGTTTCTTCTGGCTCCGCCTGTGCGAAAGGTAAACCTTCTCATGTATTAACTGCATTAGGTTTTGATAAAGCCCGAGCTGACAGCGCTATAAGAATCAGCTTTTCAAAAAACAACGATTTAGTTCAGGCTGACAGACTTATTGATGCGATAATTGATGCGAAAAATTCGCTTATAAAATCAAAATAAAAGGAAAACAAGAATGAAAGAAGTATTACTTATAAAAAATGGCGAAATTGCTTTAAAAGGGCTTAACCGTGCTACTTTTGAAGATGTTTTGATTAAAAATATCAAAAACGCTTTAAAAGGGCTTGGGCTTGTTGAAATTAAAAAGGCTCAATCTACAATTTATGTTTCGCCGACAAATGATGATTACGATATGAACGAAGCGGTAAAACGCATTAAAAAGGTTTTTGGTATTGCCGCTTTTTCAAGAGCCGCAGTTTGCGAAAAAGATATGGCAAAAATTCTTGAAACTACGGTTAAATATTTGAAAGATACTTTGCCTTTCAAGAAAACTTTTAAGGTTGAAGCAAAAAGGGCTGATAAAAGTTTCCCTTTAAAAAGCCCTGAAATTTGCCGTGAAACAGGCGCAAAGGTGCTTGAAAACTTTCACAATTTAAAGGTTGATGTTCACAACCCTGAAGTTACAATAACAGTTGAAGTTCGTGATTTCAACGCTTATGTTCATATCGACCAGATAAGCGGTGCAGGCGGTATGCCTGTCGGCACAGGCGGAAAAGCTGCAATTTTGATTTCGGGCGGTATTGACTCGCCTGTTGCAGCGTATATGCTTGCAAAACGAGGTGTTAATTTAACGGCGGTGCATTTTGCATCTCCTCCTTACACTTCGGAGCGTGCTGAAAAAAAGGTTAAGGATTTGTTAAGTACCGTTGCGGGCTACTCGGGACCGATTAACTTTTGCTATATTCCATTTACCAAAATTCAAGAGTCGATTGCAAGAGAATGTCCTGAAGATTTGACAACGCTGATTATGCGCCGTTATATGATGAAAATTTCGCAAGTAATTGCAAAGAATAATAATTGTGATGCGCTTATAACCGGTGAAAGCATAGGTCAAGTTGCTTCGCAAACTATGAAAGCGATTGCTTGTACCGATTGTGCAGTTGATATGCCTGTTTTCCGTCCGCTTATCGGAATGGACAAGGAAGAAATTGTAAAAATAAGTCGAAAAATAGGTACTTTTGAGCTTTCGACCTTGCCTTATGAGGATTGCTGTACAGTATTTACACCAAAGCACCCTAAAACCAAGCCGAATATTAGTGATGTTGAAAAGGCAGAGGTTTTTGAAAACTGCGATGAAATGGTAAAAGAAGCTATTGAAAACGCAAGATATGAAAAAATTTATTATAAAGAAATTTAAAGGAAAGCGAAAAGATTATGAAAAAAGTCATTTCAATTGTTTTAGTGTCAGCAATAATTTTAGCAATTAATATTGCTGTCAGCGGTATTAGTTTTAATGCAACAAAATATGAATTTGACAAGGCCACTTGTGAAGTCATTTTCAAGGTCAAACCTGAAAAGGCAGAAAATGCAGTAAAATATTCTGAATGGATTGAAAACAACTTTATTTCAGTTAAAGCAACAAAAAATAAAGTTACGCTTGTTTTAAGCGAAAAAAATGTCAAGTTTTTGAAAGACCGTATTCAAAAAATGGTTAATCAAAAAACAATTGCCAATAATCACGAGGGTTTTAAATTTGACCTAAACGACAGTGCAACAACGCTGACTTACGAAACCTTGCCTGAGTTGCAGCCGAATAATATTGAGGACTTGCAAAACAATCTACCATATATTTTGTTTTTGCAAATGCTTAAAAAAGGCAATGCGCAAAACTTGAAATTAAAGGTCAATGTAATAAATCTTGATAACGGTAAAAAGGTTAAAACCGCTACTTTGCCAAATGGCGATTTAAGCGTTGAGAAATGGAGTTGAGAAAAATGAGTGAAATTAAAAAAGATATTTTTAAAATTTTAAAATTTTCATTATGCATTTTTGCTTGTCTTCTTATTTTGGCGGTTGTTTTAGCGGTTTTTGGTATAACTTTCGCCGAAAGTTTTATTTTTGAATTGTTAGTAATTTTATGCTTTTGCGTTAGCCTATTTCTTTTTAAAGCGGTAAGTAAAAACTTGCATTTAAAAAGCAAAAAATTGTTTGTTTTCCTGTCAGTTACAGGCGTTTTAGGCGTAATCAGTCTTTTTGTAGGACTTGCAACAATTGATTATGTTTTTGTAAATTGCTTGCTTTCAAATTCAACTTGCCTTGTTTTAATGGGACTTTTTGTTTTAGCAGTTTTGATTAAATTCTCTTTACACAATAAAAAGATAAAAAATGAAAAACAACTTATTTACGAATGGGGAAATATAAGTAAATGAATGCAGAAATTCTTTGTATTGGAACTGAATTGCTTTTAGGCGATATTGTTAATACAAATGCGCAATATCTTTCTCGTAAGCTTGCACAAAAAGGTATTAATGTGTTTTATCAATCAAGCATTGGCGACAATCCTGACAGGATTGTAAAATCGCTTTCGGCGGCAATTTCAAGAAGTAATCTTATTATCATCACAGGTGGCTTAGGCCCTACCGCTGACGATATTACTATGAAAACCGTTTCTGATGCTTTAGGTATTCCGCTTGAAAGAAATGAAGAAGCCTATGAGCATATTGTCGAGTATTTTAAAAGAATCGGCAGACCTATGACTCCGAATAATGAAAAACAGGCTTATTTACCTAAAGGCTGTACTATTTTTGAAAATAAAAAAGGTACTGCTCCTGGTTGTGCAATTGAATCAGGAACACAGTGCATTATCTTTTTACCAGGCCCGCCGTCTGAAATGCAGGCTATGTATGAAGATAAAGTCAGTCGTTATTTAAACAAATATTCCAGCGGAATAATTGAGTCAAAATTTGTAAAAATTTACGGTGTCGGTGAAGCGGCAATCGACCAGAAAGCCGCTGACCTTATCAATGGCACAGACCCTACTGTCGCGCCTTATGCAAAGCTTGGCGAGGCTGAGCTTCGTGTTACCGCAAAAGGCGAAACTAAGCAAGAAGCAATTGCGAAAATTGATGAAACAGTTTTCAAAATCAAATCGCTTTTTGGCGAGTGTGTTTACGGCTTTGACGATGATGATTTACAAACAGTAGTTGTAAGACTTTTAAAGGAAAAGAAGCTTAAAGTTTCAACTGCTGAAAGTTGCACAGCTGGCTACATTTCTAAAAGAATTACTGATATTTCGGGTTCTTCGGAAGTGTTTAATATGGGCGTAGTTACCTACTCAAACGAGAGTAAAACAATGGAGCTTTCTGTGCCGCCTGAATTGATTGAAAAGCACGGTGCAGTTTCAAAAGAGGTTGCCGCTTGTATGGCAAAGGGCGTAAGACTTAAAAGCGGTGCTGACATCGGACTTTCAATTACAGGTATTGCAGGCCCTACCTCTGACGGCTCAAACAAGCCTGTTGGTTTAAGCTATATCGGCCTTTCAACTAATGAAGGCGAATTTGTAATTGAGTCGCAAAAGGGCGGTAAAAATGACCGTGAATATATTCGTTATACCTCTGCTTCAGAAGCGCTTAACTTTTTGCGCCTTTACCTTGAAAACGGCTTGAAAAACTCGGCGGCTGAAAAAACACAAGCAGTACTTTTAAACGAAGTTGAAGAAAACGAAAAGCTAAAAGAAAAAAATACAACAAAATCTTTAAAAATGTCAGGTGTTATGCCGACCTTTTCTGAAAAAGAGGTTGCAAGCTTACAGCCTGAAGATGATGAAGACATAGTTTCGGAAAAGGTAGAGTTTGGCGCATTTTCTCATAAGGAGAATAAAAATTCAAACAAAAGCTTTGAGCAAAAGCTTCAATTCAAAAAAGCTGAATTTTCCGAAGAAGAAGAGCTTGAATTCCAAAAGCTTGACGAGCAGTTACAATCTATTGAAAAAAAGCAGAAAAAAGAGACTAAAAAGAAGCATAGATTTTTCTATCATCTTTTTATCCACAAGGGTGATGGGGCTAAAGAAGTTTTTAGAAAAATCATCTTTTGGATTGCTTTATTAGCATTTATTTATGCTACTTACACTATCGGCTACTACTATATCAACCCGTTAGTTGAGCAATCAAAAATCTCTCAAGCGGAAAAAGAATATCGCAGTAAAACAAGCGAAAATTATTATGGCAGCGAAATTAATCCGAAATTCAGGTCCTTATATAAGAAAAACAAGGATATTATCGGTTGGATAACTATTGACGGAACAAACATTGACTACCCTGTTATGCAAAGCAAAGATGAAGAATTTTATTTAAGAAAGGGCTTTGATAAGTCATATTCAAGAGAAGGTATGATTTTTGCTTCTAAAAATTCTTCAATAAAATACAAAAAAGAATCACAAAATATTATGCTTTACGGTCATCACATGAAATCGACAGGAACTATGTTTAAAGAGCTTGACCGATATTTTAACATTTCTTTTTACAAGAAAAACCCGATTATCGTTTTTGATTCGCTTTATCGGGACAGTCAATATAAAATTTTTGCGGTTATGATAACTAACCCATTACCGCACCAAGACAACGGCAATGTGTTTGACTATCAAAAAACAAAGTTTTCAACAAAAAAAGAATTTGACGATTGGATAAAAGAAGCACGAATTCGTTCAATTTACAACACTTTTGATTGTGTTGACATTGAACCGTCAGATGAAATTTTAACATTGCAAACCTGCAATGACAGCTTTGGCAAAAGCGAAGATGAGGACAAAGCAAGGCTTATTATTATGGCAAGAAGAGTAAGAGTCGGCGAAGAAGCTACAATTGATACTTCAAAAGCTGAACTAAACCCTAACCCTAAATATCCGCAAGCCTGGTATGATGTAAATAACAAAATCAATCCTTATAAAAATACGGAAGAAACTACAAAATCCACTACAAAAAAGGCTAAGAATAATTAGTCAAAAGAAGCTTTTTAAAAAGCGAAAATTTCGACAACAGTAACAACAAGTTGACATAAAAATACAGCGTAAACTCAATTATGTTAACAACACTTTTCCCATAAAATAAAGTGTTTGCGAATGATTTTTTCAACATTTCAACATAGTTTTCAACATTTTTATGTAAACAACAATTTTAATAAAAAGGAAGTAATTTTAAATGACAAAAATTGATATTATTTCAGGTTTTTTAGGTGCTGGTAAAACTACACTTATTAAAAAACTCATTTCAGAAGCTTTTCAAGGTGAAAAGCTTGTGATTATCGAAAATGAATTCGGTGAAATAGGCATTGACGGCGGATTTTTAAAAGACGCTGGAATTGAAATTACCGAGATGAATTCAGGCTGTATTTGCTGTTCATTGGTAGGTGATTTCGGCGAAGCTCTTAAAAAGGTTTTAGCACAGTTTTCGCCTGACAGAATTATTATTGAGCCATCAGGTGTAGGTAAGCTTTCAGATGTAATCAAAGCGGTTATTGATATTAACAGCGATGATATTTCGCTTAACAGCTTCACAACCGTTGCTGACGCTAAAAAATGCAAAATGTATATGAAAAACTTCGGCGAATTTTTCAACAACCAGGTTGAATTTGCTAAATCAGTAGTGCTTTCTCATACAACAGGTTTATCGGCTGAAAAGTTAGAAGAAGCGGTAAGCCTTATAAGAAGCAAAAATGAAAAAGCTACTTTAATTACAACAGAATGGGATGAACTTAACGGTAAAGATATTTTAAATGCTATGGAGCAAAAAGATACTTTATCAGAAAGTTTAGCGCAACTTCTTGAAAATGAAGAAGAACACCACCATCATCACCATCACGACCATGATGAAGATGAACACCACCACGAACATCATCATGAGCATGAACATCATCACGACCACGATGAACATGAGCATCATCATGAGCATGGCGAAAACTGCACTTGCGGTTGCCATGACCACGACCATGAGCATGGTCATGACCATCACCATCATCACGCTGACGAAGTGTTCACTTCATTTGGCAAAGAAACTACAAAAGCTTATACCAAAGAGCAAATTGAAAATGCGCTTAAAGCACTTCAAGATGAAGAAAAATACGGAATTATTCTTCGTGCAAAGGGTATTGTCAGCGGTGTTGACGGCAAGTGGATTCATTTTGACTATGTACCAGGTGAGCCTGATGTCAGAAACGGCTCGGCAGCAGTTATCGGCAGAATTTGCGTTATCGGCTCAAAATTAAATGAAGAAAAAATCGAAGAATTGTTTTAAGGAGTAAAAATGGACATTCCCGTTTATTTATTCACAGGCTTTTTAGAGGCAGGCAAAACCACCTTTATTCAAGGCACTCTTGAAGATGAACGCTTTAACAAAGGCGAAAAAACTTTGATTATGCTTTGTGAAGAGGGCGTTGAAGAATACGATATCGAAAAAATGCCTGCAAAAAATATCTTTATCGAAACATTTGATGATGTTGAAGATATTACGCCTGAAAAATTAAAAGAATTGCAGAAAAAATATAAAATTGAAAGAGTTATTGTTGAATACAACGGTATGTGGCTGACAAACGAGCTTTTTGCTCGTTTACCTGATAATTGGATTGTTTATCAGGAAATGTGCTTTTTAGACGCCAAAACCTTTTTAGCCTACAACGCAAATATGCGTCAATTAACGGTTGATAAATTGCAAGGCTGCGAGGTTGTTATTTTTAATAATTTTTCAGATGATCTTGATAAAATGGAATTTCACAAAATCGTTCGTGGCGTTTCACGCCGTTGCGATATTTGCTATGATTATGGCAATGACCGTGTTGAATATGACGATATTGAGGACCCGCTTCCTTTCGATATCAATGCACCGATAATTGAAATTGATGATAAAGATTTTGCTATTTGGTACAGAGATATGATGGAGGAGCCTGAAAAGTATCAAGACAAAACAGTCGAATTCAAAGGGCTTATTGCAAGAGATAAAAAAATCGGTGATGATGAACTTGCAATCGGCAGACACATTATGACTTGTTGTGTTGAAGATATTCAGTATGGCGGTGTGGTTTGCAAGTATAAAGACGCGAGCGACTATAAAACTCACGATTGGGCAATTATAAGCGGTAAAATCAATCTTGAAAAGAACAAGCTTTACCGTTCAATCGGACCTGTAATTTATATTGAAAAAATTCGTCGTTGCCTGCCTCTTGAAAACCCTGTTGCTACTTTCTATTAATATGGAATATAGAATTATTTATTCAAACCGCAAAACTTTAGCAATTGAGGTTGATAGCAATGCGAATATAATTGTTCGTTCACCAAAAAGCCTTTCAAAAAGAAAAATTGAAAAGTTTTTGACTGAAAAGTCCGACTGGTTGCAAAAAGCGGTTGAAAAACAAAGGCAAAGGGCAAGCTTAATCAAAACATATTCTGAAGAAGAAATAAAAAATTTGCGAAAAAAAGCAAAAGAAATTATACCGCAGAGAGTTGACATTTACAGCGAAATAATCGGCGTTACGCCAGAAAGCGTTAAAATTACAAGCGCAAAAAAGCGTTATGGCAGTTGTTCTGCTAAAAATAATCTTTGCTTTTCGCTTTATTTGGCGGATTTTCCAATAGATGCGATTGATTATGTTGTTGTTCACGAGCTTTGCCATATTTTAGAGCATAATCATTCAAGGCGGTTTTGGGCAAGGGTGGCAAAATATTTGCCCGACTACAAACAGCGTGAACAAATTTTGAAAAACAAAAACTATTCCCAAAGTTAAACTTTGGGAATTTTTTATTTTACATAGATTTAACAAAAGCCTAATTTAGATTTAAAGTAGTTTTGCTAAAATAAACTTGTTTTAAACTAAAAGAAAGGTAAACTTTTTTATGTTTCCAGAACAATTTAACATTTTATCAGTCTTTACACTGCTTGCAGGACTTGCCTTTTTCCTTTTCGGAATGAATGTTATGTCGGGCGGTCTTGAAAAAATGTCGGGCGGCAAGCTTGAATCAGGTTTGAAAAAATTAACTTCAAATAATGCTATGGGCTTGGCACTCGGTGCAGGTATTACAATTGCTATTCAAAGCTCATCTGCTATGACAGTAATGCTTGTCGGTTTTGTAAACTCAGGCATTATGCAGCTTTCACAGACCATTTCGGTTATGATGGGTTCAAATGTCGGCACTACGCTCACCGCTTGGATTACTGCGTTAAATGGGTTAAAAGGAAGTAGCAATGTATTTTTAAGTGCGTTAAAGCCTGAAAGCTTTTCACCTATTTTTGCGCTTATCGGCATTATGCTCTTTATGCTCGGTAAAAACGACAAAAGAAAGCAATTAGGCTCAATTTTTATCGGCTTTGCAATTTTAATGTACGGTATGATTTTTATGTCGGAGTCAATGTCGCCGCTTAGAGATATGCCAGAATTTGAAAACATTTTAAGAATGTTCAGCAACCCTATTTTAGGTGTGCTTATTGCAACCGCACTTACAGGTATTATTCAAAGTTCGGCTGCTACAATCGCTATTTTGCAAGCACTCGCCCTCTCAGGCGGAATTTCTTATAAAATGGCTATTCCTCTTATTTTAGGTGCAAATATCGGTACTTGTGCTACAGCGCTTCTTTCAAGTTTTGGCGTAAATAAAAACGCTAAACGAGTTACCGCCGTACATATTGCAATTAAAGTTATAGGAACAGTTTTAGTTTTAAGCATTTTCTATTTAGTAGATTTCTTCGTTGATTTCTCATTTAAAAATAATGCTATTAACGCTATTGAAATTGCAATTGTTCATACAGTATTTAATATAGTTACTACCGTAATGTTGTTGCCGTTCTCGAAACAGCTTGAAAAACTTGCAAGAATTATTGTTAAAGATAAAGATGAAGAAAAAGAAGAAGAATTTACCTTTATCGATGAAAGATTGCTTTCTACCCCGTCAATCGCAGTCGGCGAAAGCAAAAACAAAGCGGTTGAAATGTGCGTTACAATGTTTGACTCGCTTATATGCTCAACCGATATAATCTTTGAATATGATGAGAAAAAAGCAAAGCAAATTTTGAAAGATGAAGATATGCTCGATGTTTACGAAGATAAACTCGGTAAATATCTTGTAAAACTTGCTCGTTGCGAGTTAACCTTCCACGATTCAAAGGTAGTTTCGGAATTGCTTCATTGCATAGGTGATTTTGAGCGAATCGGCGACCACGCAGTAAATATTTTAAAGGTTGCACAAGAGATTAAAACTAAAAAACTCAAATTCTCAAAAAGCGCACAAGAGGAACTTAAGCTCATTATTGCGGCAATAACCGAAATAATGACAATTACAAGAAATTGCTTCCAGACTAACAGCGTTGAGCTTGCGAAACGAGTAGAACCGCTCGAACAGGTTATTGACGGACTTACTAAAAAAAGTAAAAACGCCCATGTTGACCGTTTAAGCAGAGGCGAATGTACTATTGAAATCGGCTTTGTTCTTTCTGATTTGATTAACAATTTTGAAAGAATTTCTGACCACTGCTCAAACATTGCGGTTTCGGTTTTGGAAACTGAAAAACGAGGAATTCGTTCACACGAATATCTTAACAATTTAAAATACTCTGATGACCGTGAATTTAA
The DNA here is from genome assembly GCA_902781345.1 of Oscillospiraceae bacterium. GTDB lineage: Bacteria > Bacillota > Clostridia > Oscillospirales > Acutalibacteraceae > RUG11462. Next base: position 18,889 of record CACZIY010000019.1, read on the forward strand.
CGATATGTACGAAGAATTCAAGGCAAAATATTACATTCAATAATAACACTTTTTCAAGCAGGAGTTTCAGTATTTGAAGCTCCTGCTTTTATAGTTATTATGCTTAAAAATCTTTCGTGTAATTGTGTATTATTAACAAAGATTTAGTTAAAGCAGTTAATAAACTTGTAATGGTATATTTATTATGATATAATAACAATACACAAAAATGAGTTATTATGTATTTTATGGAGGTTTTTCAAAATGATTAGAACTAAAAAAGTTTTTAGTGCGCTTCTTGTAATTGCAATTTTGGTAAGCACAATTGTAGTATCTTCTCTTTCTGCAAA
>CACZIY010000020.1 GCA_902781345.1 Oscillospiraceae bacterium
AAGCCGTAGGTTTTTACCTACGGCTTTTTTGTTTTATTTTTCTTTTTATTTTGTTGCGGATTTCCTTGTGCAATACAAGGGAATAAGTTTTCGGTATCAGCAGTTGGCTGAATTTCATAAGTGCCATATTTATTAATCATTTCAAATGCAGTTTCATCATTTTTGTTTTTATTCATAATGCTACTCCTCTAACTCGTTTTCAATAGTTTTTGCATTTGTTTTTGAAATATTCTTATTTTCGAAAAATCACCCATTAACAAATATAACAGTCCTATATTTCAACAATACGATACCCGGACTACCAATTAAAGTTTTGACATTTTTTCTGTAACGCAACCCCTTGGAAAAAAGAAATTTTCGGACAAGTTCTTCGGGTTTTGTATTTCTTCCTTTAATCATTGACATATTGTAGCTGCGAACTTTTTTAGAATGTACATCCATAGCTTTTTAAAGTGGGATTTCTTTGCCAAAAACAAGTGTTTTTTGTAATGGTAAAATTGCCATTTTTATTGATTCAATTTTTGCCATTTCATTTAAAATACTTTCAAAATCTGTCGTTTTACTATATATTGGTGAAAACAACTCTTTTGCATTATTGCATATCTTCAGATACTTTTTTTCATTATTGCTGTATACTCTGTAAATATAGTATTTATTTTGGCAACTATCTACAAACTTGATTTCCTGACTACTAAATATCATTTTTTGTTCAAATCCATAATTAGTAGTTTTAACATCTAAATATAATATTTCATTTTGTAATGTTTCTACAGAAAAATCATATGGAAGACCAGATTCTTTGTCTTTGTTTTTCCATTCATAATGAGTTATACGATTTTTCCTTAATTGTTCGGCAAAGTATTTATTTATTAATTCTTCACCTGCCCTGCCTATTGTTGAAAATATTTGTCTTGCTTTATCTATATCATAGGTTCTGTAATTCAATGTATTTTTATCATTGGTTTGTGCGATAACCTCTAATTCTTCTGCTATTTGTTTTCCGCTTTTATTTACAATATTTTCGAGATAATTTAATAAAGCCGAATATGTAGTATCTTTTGGTTCTAATCTGTTTTTTACATTTTCTTTCAAATCAACACCTATAGAAATTATGTCATTATATGTTGCCGAATCCTTATTAAATAAGAAAAATACAGGTTGTTCACTTTCCAGTCCAAACCAAAACAGATACCAGATTGTTGTATCGGAGTATTCTTTTGCTTTGTCACGAATAAATGTAACTACACTAACTGCATCTCTTCCGCCTGTCTTGATTTTTGGGCTTCTGAAAGTATGATTCGGATTTTCTATTCTGTTGAAATTAGCAGATAGGAATACCACATTTTCATCAAAAATAACCATTGCATCATCAATTTCAATATCATTAGGTAAAAATGTGAAAACATCTCCAAACAGTCCTATATGAGTTTGATTAGATGTAGGTCTTCTTCCTAAATCTGGATCTGTTAGCTGTTTATATCCAATTCTATTTTCTCTGTGTAATTTAAAAAACATTTTTGTATCACCTCAAGTTTAAATAGCAGAACAAATAATACATAACGGCATATACAGTATTTACACTTATCGCATTTCCTGCCTGTTTATATAATTGTGTATTACTGTTTCCTGAATTTTGTACCCTGTTAAAAAAATGTTCATTAAATCCTTGTAGCATAAACGCTTCTTTTGGTGTGATTTTGCGAATGCGTTGCTCGCAAAGTTCTTCTTTAGTATATTCCGTTTTTAAATATTCTTCAGGGTCGTCAGAATTTATAAATCCGTCACTAAAATAGTTGTCTTGACAAGCCCTGTGCATTTTTACCATTGTTGCTGTTAATGGCTTAGCTATCATTGGATTAATTTCGGATTTTGATTTGTATTTTTTTGTACCATTCGACAGTATTGTAGGTTTAATAACATTTGACAGATAAAATTTTTCATCAACCTTTTTTTCTAAAATATCATAAGTTGATTTTTGTTTCATCAAAGAGGTTTTGTCAATGATGTTGTTAAACACTCTTTTTATTTCGATATGATTAAAATTAAGGTTATCTATTTTTTCTGTAGTTGCAAATATGAAAACACGATTCCTTTTTTGTGCTAATCCAAAATCCTCTGTATTAAATGTATCATGATATATATAAGGATAGCCACATTCTTTTATTGACTCAATTATAAATTCAAAAGTCTTTCCCTTGTCATGTGAAAGAAGATTTCGTACATTTTCCAGTAATACATACTTGGGTTTTTTTCTTTTAAGAATCTCTAAAATCTGAAAGAAAACATTCCCTCTCATATCTTCAAAGCCTTTTTGCTTTCCCATCATACTAAAACTTTGGCAAGGAAAACCTCCAGTCAGTAATTCAAATTCGGGCAAGTTAAAAATATTACTCTCTTGCTCACAAAAAGAAACAATGTCACCTATTTCAATCTCGCCTTCAGTATCATATACTGATTTGTAGGTTTTAGTCGCACTATAATCAATTTCAGAAAATGCTATTGTTTCTTGTCCTATTTTAAAGTCATTATCAAGCAATGTAAGGGCCTGTCTAAATCCACCAACCCCTGCAAATAGTTCTACATGTTTCATAGATATTTTTTTACCTCCTCACCAATAGCTTTAGCCAGTTTGACAGGAACTGCATTTCCAATTTGTTTATACCAGCTATTTTGTGAGCCACAGAACACAAAATTGTCAGGGAATGTCTGTATTCTTGCAGCTTCTCTTGGGGATAATCCTCTTGCTTGTGTAGGATGTATATACATATTACAATCAAACTTCATATGCGAAGTAATCGTTTTACAAACATCATCATATCTCAATTTAAAATACTTATCTTTAAATATACCATTTCGGCTTTTATATGGCATAATATCTTCTATGCTCGGATGCAAAGAATTTGCGCCTTGAGGTAATCTTCTGAATATTTCTATATCTCTGTCATTATTATATCGGTTTTTATGATTGTAAAGGAACTGAATGTCTTCATCTCCGTTTAAGTATGAATAAAACTTTGTTTTTTTGTACTTATACTTTATTTTAAAATAACCAACTTCTGAATTTTCTTCTTTACTGTTATTCTTAATCCGATTAGGTTTTAATTCCGGTAAATCGCCAATAGCATCAAATAATGTGAATGATGGAAGTTTTTTGCTACTTGCAATTACATCATGAATGATTTTTTCAGAATCAACACCAATATTATTTCCTATTACAATTAATCGTTCTCTATTTTGAGGAACACCAAAATCTCTTGCATTTAATACAGCATGTGAAACATCATAATCATCAATAAGGACACGGTTAATATCTTCAGATATTTCATCAATTTTGTTAAGCATTCCCTTTACATTTTCCATAATAAAAAATTTAGGCTTAACTTTGCTTAAAAAGGCAAGGTATTCTTTATACAGATTGTTACGAGGATCGTCTATCAGCCTTTGGCGGTTTGCCATGGAAAATCCTTGACAAGGCGGACCTCCGCAAATCAAATCAATATCTTCAAACAACGGCGAATATTGTTCATATTCTTTGTTGAGATTAGAGATGTCTCCTACAAACATTCTTTCTTCGGGCAAATTTCTGTTATATATAAATGTTGAAGTACAAACAGGATCTATATCACTTGCAAATATCAAAGAAAATCCGGCTTGTTCTAGCCCCAGGCTCAATCCACCACAACCACAAAATAAATCAATCATTTTCATTTTTAAGCAACTCCGTTTTTTCTCGTTTTACTCTTGAGTCATAAGGTTTAGTGGCATCCTCTGGAATGGCCCATGCTTCGCCTAACTTGAATACGCCGTCTATTCTACCTTCAGCACAAAGAATCTGGACTCGTCTTTGTGAAATCCCCCATTTTTGAGCTGCCTGACTTGCGGTAATGTACCTCATTTATTTCACTCCAATACAATAATACATTTATATTATATTCGATAGGACGAACAAAGTCAAGAACTTTAAAAATATTTGTACATTCTGCATAAAAATATTTTAGTGTTTTTGCATTTGTTTTTGAAATATTAAATTTTGTTTTTTCACAATACCACCCTTTAGTCGCCTTGCAAAGTAGTGAATAATGAATAGTTAATAAAGAATAATGAATAATTATTGTGTGCCTTACGGCACGAAATAAAAACTAAAAACTTCAACCCTGAGACGACACAAAACCAAATGTTTTATAAACCTCTTTGCCGAAGAGTATGCCAGCGGTGGCTCACCGTAAGCCGTCCCCTTTGGGGAAGGTGTCATCGTTAGATGACGAAAGGGGGAAAAAGCCTCCCTTGTCAAGGGAAGGGGGACCGCTTTAGCGGTGGAAGGGTTGTACAACACCTCATCCGTCAAGCGTATCGCTTGCCACCTTCCCCCAAGGGAAGGCTTTTTTAGTTTGCGCAAATTTTGGAAGGCTTCTCCTCGAGGAGAGGCTCCGCCGTAGGCGGTGGTGAGGTGTAATAAAAAAACGGGTCGTGTAGGAACTCGACCCCTACACCGTTATTTTGAATTTATGCTGTAGGGGACGGCTTACGGTGCGTCCCGTTATTCAAGTTTAATCAAATATCAAAAGGGTGGTTTTAACACTTTCTTCTCACCGCTGTTTTTGTTCAAAATGTACAAAAATCATGTCCTTGAATGTCCGCTAAAAACTATGCTAAATTATAGTTGCAAAGAAAAGAAAAAGCAATCCTAGGCAGCATTTTTTAACACTTTGCATTGTTTTCAGACGGCAAAGTAGTATTGACGCCGTCGAGGTGGAGTGGCAGGGTACAAAAACTTTATAAAGGGGAGATAACCTTGGCGAAAAGTATAAAATCGCTGTTTTCTTCCGTTAAAACCATTCTTTCCTTGAAACCTGATTTGCAAACCCAGCAAAAGCTTTTGGAAAAAGGCATACCCAAAAGGCAAATCAACAACGGCACAGCAATTATTGATTCGCTTGTGAAAAAGGCAACAGACGGCGAAATTTCCGCAATAAAAGAGGTCATTTCGCTGGCGAGCCAAGATAATTCAACCGAAAAAGAGGACCTTTCAATTTTATATGAGGTTTTAGAAAAAGATGAGGATTGAAAAATTATCTAAAAAGCAAAAAGAGGTTTTAAAATTCGGCCATTCGCCGAAATATAAAAACTACAATTCCATTATTTGCGACGGTGCGGTGCGCTCTGGCAAAACCGCAATAATGACAATTGCTTTTATTCATTGGGCTATGCGATATTTTCAAAACGCCTCATTTGCAGTTTGCGGCAAAACAATCAATTCCGCCGAACGCAATGTAATTGAAAAAATATTTTCGCTTTCAGATATTACAAGTTATTTTGATGTTGAATATCTTTCTTCAAAGCATAAGCTTGTGGTAAAAAGGGGCGAAAATAAAAACTGCTTTTATGTTTTTGGCGGAAAAGATAAAAGCTCGTATTCTCTTATTCAGGGAATTACGCTTTCGGGAGTATTTTTTGATGAAGTCGCCTTGCAAAACGAAAATTTTGTTTACCAAGCAATTGCAAGAACGCTTTCCCAAAAAGGCTCAAAGCTTTGGTTTAACTGCAATCCCGAACACCCGGAGCATTGGTTTTATAAAGACTGGATTTTAGATGCCAACGGCGAAAACAAAAGAAGGTCTTTTCATCTGCATTTTTTAATGAACGATAACCCGATTTTAAGTAAAGAGGAAATTGAAAAAGCAAACTCGCTTTACAGCGGAGTTTTCAAACAAAGGTACATTTTAGGCAAATGGGTTGCGGCACAAGGCTTAGTTTACCCAATGTTTTCAAAGGATTTGATAACAAACAAAACAAACTATTTCGGCGATTACTACATCAGCATTGACTACGGAACAATAAACCCATTTTCAGCGGGACTTTGGGTAATAAGTGGGCAAAAAGCAATAAGACTTAAAGAGTTTTATTTTGATTCAAAAAAGCAAAACCGCCAGTTGACTGATGAGGAATACTATAATGAACTTCTACGATTTTCGGAAGGGTATTCGATAAAAAGTGTAATCGTTGACCCGAGTGCCGCTTCCTTTATTCAAACAATAAGGCGACATAAATTTTTTACCGTTCGCAAAGCAAACAACGATGTAATCAACGGAATAAGGCTTACGGGAAATCTTTTAAAATCAGGCAAAATTTTAATCAATGAAAGCTGTAAAGATATTATTCGTGAGTTTTCGCTTTATTGCTGGGATGAGGAAAGCAAACAAGATGCAGTGAAAAAAGAATATGACCATGCGATGGACGAACTAAGATATTTTTGCACTACCGTTTTGCAGTTTGACAAAGAATTTTCGGGAAAGATAACAGGTAAAAATTCAAATTATTTCTTAAATGAAAAGGAGTTGAATGAATATTATTGATTTTATAATTATTTTAATTTCGGCAATAAATTTGATTTTGCTTTTGTCGTTGAAATTTAGCGACTCAAACGATTTTAAATTGACTTCTTTCACCGAAAAAAAGGAAAACAAAAACAACCAAAAAATTCAACGAAGAGTTATAAAGGAAATTGATAATTTTTTAAATTATAACGGTGAAGAACAAGAGGATACAGATTAAAAGAAAGGATTTAATGAAAGAAATGAAATCGGAAAAAGAAAACTTTATTTTAAGAATTAATTTTAACGGCAAGAGAATTTCTTTAAAGGAAAATCAGGCAAAGCATTTTGTAAAACTCGGCATTGAAAGCGAGAAAAACGAAAAGGCTTATGAGATTTTTAACTTTCTTGCTAAAAGAGATGGAAAAACGCTTTTAGATTTTGCAAAGGATTTAAAAGAGTATAAGGACACATCTTTAAAACAAAAATATTTAGAAAAGGTCGGCGAAGACGAAGAATTAGCCAATTTGCTTTTTGAAAGCAAAAACAGCCTTGTAAATGTTAATTTATTAACTGATGACGGTTTTGAAAAGGTAAAAGAAAACTTTCCGCATATTAAGCAAATTGAAGATTTGCCAAGCGAAGTTTTGGTTTTATCAGAAACGGCTGACATTTCACTTTTTGACGCTTACCTTCGCTACATCTTTTCGCAACAACAAAAAATAAATAATCAGCGACTTGTCGAAAATCAAAACAAATCAAATTCGACAGGCTCGCTAAAAGACAATCAAACCGATTACGGTTTTGCAATTTTTAATGCAATGATTAAAGGAATTAATAAATAGAAAAAGGAGAATAAAAATTATGGCATTAGATAGTTCAGCATTTGCAACTAATTTTACAGGAGAACTCGATAAAATCATCACCGATAAGTCAGCGGTAGGATTTTTAGAGGACAACGCTTTTAAAGCAAAATTTGTAGGAGCAAAAACAGTTAAAGTTCCGAATATTGCGTTACAGGGACTCGGCTCTTACGACAGAGATAACGGTTTTACAAAAGGTACACTTAATATTTCAAACACCGCTTATACTATGACTCAAGACCGTTCACGAAGTTTTAATATTGACCGTGAAGACCTTGATGAAACAGGTATTGCAGAGCTTGCAGGCGAAGTTTTAGGCGAATTTGTCAGAACAAAAGTTGTTCCTGAAATTGACGCTTACACACTTTCAAAACTTTATCAAGTTGCCGAAGATAACGGTAGCATTATTTATGATTACAGTCTTGAAAAACCGTTTAAATCATTTATTGAACTTGCAGATGAAGTTCAAAGAAAAGTTGGTATGGACGAAGAAATCATTTGCTTTATGAGCAGATATTTTTGGAATTTGCTTCGTAAAAGCGAAGAATTTTCTAAAGTTTTAGATATCTCTCATATGAAAAAAGGCGAAATCACTCTCGAAGTAAACAAGATAGATAATATCAGAATTATCCCTGTTTCTGAAACAAGAATGCAAACCGCATTTAATTTCGGAGATGGCAGCGGCAACACTGAGGGTGGTTTTACACCTAAAGATGATGCATCACAAATCTATATGTTAATGTGTCCTAAAAAAGCAATTTCACTTGTTAAGAAAAGCGAGAAAATAAGAATTTTCACACCGGACCAAAACATTGACTGTGACGCTTATAAATTCGATTATAGAATTTATTATGATGCATTTGTAAAATCAGATTTGGCAGAAAGCATTTATGCAATTAAAGAGCCAAGTTTAAGCATTGATAATGATCTTCCATCAACTCTTGCAGTTCAATCAGGTGAAAGCGAATCAATTTATGTTACATTAAACTATAACGATACATTTGATATTGGCTTCCAATGGTATTCTTGCGATGATGAAAACGGTTCACATCCAAAAAGATTGCGTGGCTCAAACGAAAGTTCATTTTATATTTCTTCTGAACTTGAAGCAGGCAATTACTACTATTATGTAACAGTTACTTGTGCTTCAAAAGTAGTTAAATCAAATATTGTTAAAGTTACTGTTTCTTAAATTTCAGTTTTAAGCGGCAAGGGAAACTTTGCCGCTTAATACTCAAAAAGGAGTGAGAAAATGAAATATTATAAAGATATTTGTGCTACGATTTTTTCGCAACACGAAAAATCGGTTGATTACAAAAGCGCTTATGGCAAAAAAGGTCTTTATGAGCAAATAAAGCAAAACAAATATTTTTATTCGGGCGACCAATGGCGTGGCGCAAAGGTCGGCAACAAAAAACCGCTTGTAACGCACAACATTATCAAAAGAATCGGCGAATACAAAACAGCGGTTATCGGCGGTGATGATGTTAAAATTTCGTTTTTGCCTGTCGGCGTAAATACTGAAATAGAAAACGAAAAAAACATAAACTTTCACGATAAAAAGGTTTCAAATGCCGAAGTAGTTTTAGCCGCAAAAGCGGTTTCAAAATATTTGAATACATACTTTAAGAAAATTCATTTTAACGATATTGTTTGCAAGGCTTTGAAAAACGCTTATATTTCGGGTTGCTCAGTGATTTACACCTATTGGGACCCTAACGAAAAAACAGGTCTTTATGTTGATGATGACAGGACGCTTGAAATTTGCGGTGATATAAAATCAGAGGTAATTGACATTGAAAATGTCGATTTTTACGACCCGAATAACACCGAGATTGACGAGCAAGAATATATTATTATTTCTTCGAGAAGAACGGTTTCTTCGCTTATTCGTGAGGCAAAAAGAAACAAAATGCCACAAGAAATGATTGATAAAATCAAGCCTGATTATGCAGTTGAAAACGAAGCATTTTACTCGCAAAAGGCGACTGTGCTTACAAAATTTTATAAAGATTATGATACAAAAGGTAACTACACCATTAAGGCGATAAGAGTTTGTAAAGATGCGATAATAAAGCCCGAATGGGATTTGAAATTAAAGCGTTACCCTATCTCAATTTTCAATTGGGAGGAAAACGGAAATGTTTTCAGCGAATCGGAAATTACAAATATTATTCCAAACCAAATTGCAATTAATCGAATGATGACAGCAAATACTTGGGCGACTATGCTAAGCGGTATGCCGCTTATGCTTGTCAACGCTGATTTAGTTGATGAAGCGATTACAAATGAGCCAGGTCAAATTATCAGGTTTTATGGCTCTGGCGAAGATTTTGACAGGTCTATAAAGTATATTACACCGCCTGATTTTACAGGCAATTTTAGTGAGCCTATTGCAAATTTAATTCAAAACACCTTAAATGTTACAGGCGCAACTGATGCGGCTCTTGGCACAATTAAAGCACAAAACACCTCGGCGATTGAGTCGGTGAAAGAGTCGGCAAGATTACCGCTAACGCTGATTAAAAAGCGTTATTTAAGCTTTATTGAAACAATAGCGTCAACTTATCTTGACTTTATTTTGAATATGTATTTCACTCGTCCGCTGATTCAAAGAGAGAAAAATAAAACGCATTATTTTAATTTTGATGCTAACAGGTATAAAAAGTATTCTTTTTATTGTGAAGCAAATATTGTTTCGGATTCGCAGAATAATATTGATTCTTTGATAAAAGAAATTGAAGAGCTTGATAAACACGAAAAAGAGAAAATAAACCAAGCTTTAGGGGGCGAACAACAATGACAGTACAAGCAATTTATCAAAATGCATTGACAATAACAGGCTATAATTTTTCGGAATTGACCGATTTAAGAAACGCAAATGCACTTGCAGTTAGTTTTGTAAATAACGCTTATGCCGACTTGTACTATATTAATAATAAAGAGGGATTTACACCTGCAAGCTCGGTTTCAGATGAAATTAATTTACCTGAAAATATGCTTAATGACTGCATTTCTTATTATGTTGCCGCATTGATAGCAAATTTGTTAGGCTGTGCTGAAGATTTTTCGCTGTATTCTGAAATCTACTTAAAGAAAAAGCAAAAGTTTTTGCGACACAGCCAAAAAGACAGCGTAAGCGATTGCTTTTCAAAGGGGTGGGATAGTTGATTTGTAAAAACATCAAAACCTATCCTATAACTTCTTTTGACGGAGGAATAAATAAAAATCTTCTTAAAACCGAAATTAAAAACAATGAATTAAGTGATAGCTTGAATATGTGGTATAAAGGCGGAAAAATCGTTACAAGAGACGGTATTAATTTAAAAAGGACATTTGCCTTATCCAACTCTTTAAGCGGTGCAAATATACGCTATTTAGGAAACTCGACTTATTCAAACGAGGGACTTACAAAGTTTTATCAGCTAACAAAAGAGGCTAACGAAACAATTCAGACTGCGGTTTATGTTGTAAACTCTGACGGTTCAAGCATTGCTGTTTTGCAAGAGGTAATAAATAAATCATCTTTTGAAAATGAAATAGCAGATGTTGTTTGCAGCATAATCAAAGGTAAGGCTATAAAGGGCAGCGGCATTTTTATTGTGCAAGCGGTTATTGATGTTGAGGACAATATAGTCAAAAAACAGTATTACGAGCTTTATAAAAACAGAACTAATTCTTATGTTATTTATCCTTCGGATATTTACGCACCGCTTGTAATGGTAAACGGCAGAGGTAACAACTTTTCCTCGCTTTCGTCAAGTGAAAAAACGAATTACCCAAAGCCGTCATTGTTAGAGGATTTTAACTTGCTTTCAAACGGTTTCAGGTCTTGCTTTAAAACAGACGGCGTTTCCTCAAAATTTTATTTGCCTGTAAAGGAGCTTTCAAGCAATTTTCGTGAAAATATTACTGCAAAATTTACTGCGGTTAACGGAAGCGTTTATACTTGGCAAATTCCTTATTCTGCAAACGAATCGGTTTATGTTACAGTTGACTCAACGCAAGTAAAAATTGCGGTTAACAGGACTTCGGGTTGCGTAAGCTTTAAAGATAACAGCTCAAATGATTATGCGTTGCCAAAGGTTGAGGGACTTTATAATAACCTTGAAATTACAGCTTATAAGCCTTACGGAAATAATGATATTTTTACAGGCACGGTTTTTGAAAGCTTTAATTCAAGAGCGTTTGTTTCGGGCTGTCGATTTGGTGTAAATACCGTTTATTTTTCAAAAAGAAATAATCCGCTTTATTTCCCGTCTTCAAATGTTGCTTATTTTGGCGATAAGTCGGCCGCCGTTACAGCGCTTGTTGCTCAAAATGACCGACTGATAGCCTTTAAAGCACACAAAATCGGCATTTGCTCAACGATAAATTATTCGGAATATAACACAGAATTAATTATTTTGGGCAAGGCAAATAAAAGAGGAACTTTAGAGCGAATGGACATTAAAACTGTTAATACGGGCATTGGGTGCACATATCCCGAAACGCTAATAAACTGCGCAAACAGGCTGGTATTTTTAGGCTCTGATATGAAAGTTTATACTATAACTTCTTCGGCAAATTATTTGCAAAGGCTTTATAAAATATCAGAAAATATTGACGGTTTACTCTTTGATGTTCAAATAAATCACAACGCTTTTGCGGCGGATTACAAAGGGCATTATATGCTTTTTCTTGATAACAAATGTTATTTGTTTAACTATAATACTGACGCTTTTTTATCAGCTTCTTCGCCAAATGGCAGTGTAAAAAAGCGTCATTCGATAGGTTGGTATTGTTTCGAGTACAATATCGGCAATGCAGCGTTGTTTTCTTCGATTGCGTTGGAGGATAATATTATTATTCTCGGAAGAAGTACAGATAATAATGCGAACGGTAACATTTTTCATTTCACAATTTCGGGTGATAAGGATACTTATTTTGTAAGCGAACAGCAAAATATTCAGTTAAGCTTTTTGAGTAGATTTGCAACAAAAGCTTATGATATGGATACTTATAAATACAAAAAGATTTTAGGGCTGAGAATTGTTTTTGGTAAAGAAGCGTTTTCAAGTTCAAAAAATATAACGCTGAAATATTGCTCGCAAAACTGCTATTCAAATGCAAAAACAATTGCCACTATAGCGGCTGTGGGTGAAGAATTTGAAACAAAAAGAATACCTATTATTTTTGTGTCGGAATATTTTGGTTTTATGGTAGAGTGTAACAGCAAAATTTCAGTAAAAGAAGCGTTTGTGGAATATCAGACAAAGTAAAAAGGAGACAATTATGAAAAAGACAAATTTAGGATTAGTAGATTATGCAAAAGCACAATTAGGCAAGCCTTATTGGTACGGAACATTCGGTCAAAAATCAAGCAAAAGCTTGTATTTGCAAAAGAAAAGGCAGTACCCTTCATTTTATATAGCAAGTGATTTTTCATCGCAATACGGTAAAAAGGTGCATGACTGCATAGGTCTTATAAAGGGGTATATCTGGTGCGACTCACCAACGGACTCCAACCCGAAATATGCAAGCGGTTGCCCTGATATAAACGAAGAAATGATGTATTCCTTTGCTAAGGTAAAAGGCACTATTTCTTCAATGCCTGAAATGCCTGGCGTTTGCGTTTTAAAGCAAGGGCATATCGGCGTTTACATAGGTGGCGGCGAAGTGATAGAAGCAAGAGGACACGCATACGGAGTTGTAAAAACAAAGCTAAGGGACAGAGGCTGGCAAAAATGGTGCTTATGCCCTTATATTGAGTATGAAAAAGAGCCTGAAAAAAGTGTGAAAAAGGTTATTGTAAAAACAAACGGCTCTAATCTTAATTGCAGAAATAGGGCAAGCCTTTTTGGCAAAATTATCGGTAGATTTAGAAACGGGCAACAACTGATTTTAGTTGAGAAAACAAATAAAAATTGGTGGAAAGTAAAAAGCGATAGCGTAACGGGTTACTGCTATCGCAAGTGGTTGAAAGAAAGCTAATGAACGATATTTTTATTGCGTTGTTATCATTTTTAGGAACGCTTTTAGGAGCCTTTGGCGGAATTATAACCTCGGCAAAGCTTACTAATTTCAGAATAGAGCAGCTTGAGAAAAAGGTCGAAAAACATAATAATTTTGCTGAAAGAATTCCTGTAATTGAAGAACAAATAAAGGTTTCAAATCACAGAATTTGCGACCTTGAAAGAGAGGTGCAACAATGCAAAACAGATTAAGCTCACCAGCACTTTGGATTGCAGTTGCAGCGTTAGTATCATTTTGCGTAAAAGAGTTTTTGGGGCTTGAAATTGATAGCACGCTAAGTGGTTTTTTAGATGTTTTACTGCCTGTTTTAGTAGGGTTTGGAATTTTAAACAACCCAACCGATAAGAATAATTTTTGAAATAAAAAAGGACACAGTTAAAAATAACTGTGTCCTTTTAAGTTTTTCTTAATAAAGGTGAATTGCGTCGTTATACAAGGCGATGTATTTATCAGCCGAATTCGACCAGGAATTATCAACCTTAATACCACGCATAACTAACTTACGCCATTCTTTTTTGTTTTCATAAAGTCCTAACGCTCTGTCAATAGCACCACGCATATCGTGAGCGTTATAGCTTTTAAATGTGTAGCCTACGCCCTCATCGCCAGCGTCCGAAATTGTATCAGCAAGACCGCCTGTTTGACGAACGATTGGCACAGTACCATAACGCAAGGAAACCATTTGAGCAAGTCCGCAAGGCTCTTGCTTTGACGGCATTAAGAACATATCAGCGCCCGCATAGATTTTATGAGCAAGCTCTGGAATAAAGCCGCATCTGAATGCAAATTTATCCTTATACTGCTGCGATTTTTCGTGGAAGAATAATTCGTATTCTTCTTCGCCTGAGCCGAGCAGAACGAACTGAACTTTACATTTCATTAAGTCATCAAAAATGTAACGAACCAAGTCAAGACCTTTATGACCTGCAAGACGAGTTACCATTGAGATAATAGGAACATCAGGCTCTTGCGGTAAGTTTAATTCTTGCTGTAAAGCGGCTTTACATTTTTTCTTGCCAGCAAGGCTTTTTGAAGTGAAATTAAACGGCAAATATTTATCAGTTTCAGGGTTGTAAACATCGGTATCAATACCGTTTACAATACCCGAAAGCTTGTAAGCCTTGCTTCTTAAAATTCCGTCAAGATTATAAGAATACCAAGGGTCAAGAATTTCTTTAGCATAAGTTGGGCTTACAGTTGAAACCTTATCGGCACACTCAATACCTGCTTTTAACATATTCGAGTCGCCACCGTTATCAACAATCGGCGAAGCCCATTCAGGAATACCCAAAACATCTTCCAAAATGTCCATACCGTATCTGCCTTGATACTGAATGTTATGAATTGTAAGAATAGTTTTGATGTTGTTAAAGCCCATTTTGTTATAATACATAAGTTTATAATAAACAGGGGTTAAGGCGGTTTGCCAGTCGTTACAATGAATTACATCTGGCTTGAAATCAATATAAGGAATACACTCAAGCACAGCTCTTGCGAAAAACGAAAATCTTTCGGCATCATCAAAATAACCGTACATTCCGTCTCGCTTAAAGTAGTATTCATTATCAAGAAAAACATAGGTAATGCCGTCATAATCAAGTTCAAAAATACCGCAGTATTGGCTACGCCAAGCAACAGGTACAAAAATTGAAGTGATAAAACGCATATCCTTTCTGTATTCTTCAGAAATTTTACTATAAAGAGGTAAAACAACTTTTACGCCGACTTTCTTTTTTGCTAACGCTTTTGGAAGAGCATAAGCAACATCGCCGAGTCCGCCTGAAACTGCAAACGGAAATACCTCTGAGCTTGCGAAAAGTATTTTCATAATTTTACTCCTAAATAAAGCAAAAATGCTTTAATCCTTTCTTTATATTTTCGCTAACTTCATTATACAACATAAAACAAATATTTGCAATTAGAATTTTTATTATTTTGGTTTCTTTTTATGACAAAAAGTGCCTAAATTTTATTGTATTATATTTTCAGGGTGAAAAAATTGATTGTTTATGCCGATGTTTTAGTTTTTATCAACACCATTATTACATATTTTTTGCTGTTATCAGTATGTGCAGTTTTTAAGAAAAGAGTAAAAACTTTTCGCTTGATTTTAGGTGCGGTTTTTGGGGGATTTTGCTCGCTGACAATTTTTCTGCCACCTATTAATTTTTTGTTGCAAGTGGTAGTTAAAGTTATTATTTGTTGTGGGATTTCATTTATAACCTTTTCTTTTAAAAATAAGATTTATTTTTTGAAAAGATGCGGTGTGCTTTTGGCGGTAACTTTTGTTTTCGGCGGTTTAGTTCTTACGCTTATTAGCGTTTTTGATATAAAAAGTTTTGCCTATTTTAACGGGGTTGCTTATTTTGATATTTCACCTATTGTGCTTGTTATGTCAACCGCTGTTTGCTATTTGGCTATAACCTTGTTTTACAAATTCAAAGCAAAAACAGTTGAGGAAAAGCTGATATTTGAATGTGAAATTGTTTTTAAAAACGCGGTTGTTAAGGTAAATGCAGTGAACGATACGGGAAACTCCTTGCTTGACCCGTTTTTTAACTCGCCTGTTGCAATAGTCGAAAAGCAACGGTTGCAAAATATACTTTTATGTAAACCAAAAACTTATTTAATACCGATAAAATCGGTTGAAAAAAGCGGTGTAATAAACGCATTTAGACCTGATGGGTTTTTCATTATCAACGGCAAGGAAAGAAGAAAAGTTGATGACATTACAATTGGTATTTCAAATCAAAAATTAGCAAAGCAATTCGGCGCAATTATTTCGCCAAAAATTTTAGAAGAATTGAAGGAAGAGAGTTTATGCTTAGTTTCAAAAAAATAAAAAATTCACTATCGAAAATTTTTCATTTTTTGTTTGATGTTGAAAGTGTTTACTACATAAACGGGCCTGCGACTTTACCGCCGCCTCTGGAGGCGAAAGAAGAAGCAAAATGCATTGCGTTATCGGCTGCGGGCGACACTAAAGCGAGAGATAAATTAATTGTGCATAATCTGCGGTTGGTGGTGTATATTGCGAGAAAATTTGATGTCGGCGGGAACATTGAAGATTTAATTTCAATCGGCACAATCGGGCTTTTAAAGGCGGTTAAAACTTTTAAGGCGGACAAAAATATAAAGATTGCCACCTATGCTTCAAGGTGCATTGAAAATGAGATTTTGATGTATTTGAGAAAGACGAGCTCGAACAAAACCGAGCTTTCTTTTGACGAGCCTTTAAATGTGGATTGGGACGGAAATGAGCTGTTGCTTTCTGATGTTTTAGGCTCGCAGCCTGACGAAGTGAATCATTGCGTTGAAACTAAGGACGAAAGGCGCTTGGTTTGCAATTTAGTGGAAAATTTGCCTAAACGAGAGCGAGAAATAATGCAACTTCGCTTTGGTTTTTCGGGGTTTAAAGAGCATACGCAAAAGGAGGTTGCCGACAAATTAGGCATTTCGCAAAGTTACATTTCACGACTCGAAAAAAAGATAATCGCAAAGCTAAAAAAAGAGGTTGAAAAGATAATGTAAAAAACAAAAAATTGGCTTATTTCGCACGAATTTTGACAGCATAGCGGTCATACTTCGTGCGTTTGTTTATTTTAGGCGATTTTATTTGCAAAAAATGCTTGTAATTCGAGTGAAAAAGCGGTATAATAAACTGTAAATATTAATTTTTTGGAGGAAAAACAAATGTCAAAGAAATTTTACATTACTACACCGATATATTACCCATCGGGAAATCCACATATCGGTCATTGTTATACTACGGTTGCCTGCGACTCGATTGCGAGGTATAAACGAATGCAGGGCTTTGATGTTATGTTTTTGACAGGTACTGACGAGCATGGTCAGAAAATTGAGGAAAAAGCCAAAGAAAAAGGTGTTACACCAAAAGAATATGTTGATGAAATTGTTGAAAATTTTAAAAATCTTTGGAAATATATGAACATCAGTTATGACAGATATATTCGTACTACTGACGATTATCATATACAGTCGGTTCAGAAAATTTTTAAAGATTTGTATGATAAGGGTTACATTTACAAAGGTGAATACAAGGGTAAATACTGCACTCCTTGTGAGTCTTTTTGGACTGAAAGTCAGTTAGTTGACGGAAAATGTCCTGAATGCGGCAGAGAGGTTAAAGAGGCAAAAGAGGAAGCATATTTCTTTAAAATGTCGCCTTTTGCTGAAAGAATTGAAAAATTATTAACCGAAACCGATTATTTACAGCCGAAAACTCGTGCTGTTGAGCTTGTAAACAACTTTATCAAACCTGGTCTTGAAGATTTGTGTGTTTCAAGAACTTCATTTTCATGGGGTATTCCTGTAACTTTTGATGAAAAACATGTTGTTTATGTTTGGATTGACGCACTTTCAAACTACATTTCGGCACTTGGTTATCAAAACGGTAAATTTGATGATTATGATAAATTCTGGCCTGCCAATGTGCATATGGTTGCAAAAGATATTATGCGTTTTCACGCTATTATCTGGCCTGCAATGCTTATGGCGTTGGATTTGCCACTACCTAAGCATTTGGCGGTTCACGGCTGGATTACATTCAACGGTCAAAAAATGTCGAAATCAATCGGTAATGTTGTTGACCCGTTCGTTTTAGGCGAGCGTTACGGTGCTGACGCTATTCGTTATCACATTTTGCGTGAAATGGCACTCGGCGCTGACAGCTCTTTCTCAAATGAGATTATGATTAACCGCATTAATACTGACCTTGCAAATGGTCTTGGCAATTTGGTTTCTCGTACCGTTGCAATGGTTGAAAAGTATTTTGGCGGCACTTTGCCGGAAGAAAAAGTTTCGGGCGAATTTGATGATGAATTAAAAAATGAGTGCTTGGCACTTCGTGATAAATGTGATAAATTCATTGATGAAACACAGATAAATCAAGTTTTAATTGAAATTTTTAAAGTTGTTTCGCGTGCAAATAAATATATTGATGAAACAGCCCCTTGGGTTTTGGCAAAAGATGAGCAAAATAAATCTCGACTCTCATGTGTTCTTTACAACTTGCTTGAAGCAATAAGAATTGCAACTACACTTTTAGCTTGCTTTATGCCTACAACTATGCCGAAGATTTTTGAGCAAATAGGTGCTTCTGAAGATTTAATCAATTATGAAAACGCTAAGAAATTCGGCGTTTTACCGCAAAATGTTACTGTTAAAAAAGGTGATGTTTTGTTCCCGAGAATTGATGCTGAAAAAGAAATTGAAGAATTAAACGCTATTATTTCAGCACAGGTTGAAAAGGCTCAAAAAGAGCAAGAAAAAGTAGAGCAAGTAGCATTTTTAGACGAAATTTCGATTGATGATTTTGCAAAGGTTGATTTAAGAGTTGCAAAGGTTAAAGCCTGCGAGCCTATTAAGCGTGCTAAAAAGTTGTTAAAGCTTACGCTTGATGACGGCTCAGGCGAAGACAGAACAGTAGCTTCTGGCATTGCGCAATATTACAAGCCTGAAGATTTAATCGGCAAAAATGTAATTGTTGTTGCAAATTTAAAACCTGCTACGCTTTGCGGTGTTGAAAGCCGTGGTATGATTTTGGCGGCTGATACCGATGAAGGTATTAAGGTAATTTTCCCTGAAGGCTTGCCTGCAGGAGCAAAAATCCGATGATTATTGATACTCACGCTCATTATGATGATGAGCAGTTTGAAGGCAATTTAGACTCGCTTTTTGAGGAAATGAAGCAAAACGGCGTCCATAAAATCATTACTTGTGCTACTGATTTTTCTGCCGCTGAAAAGGTGCTTGAACTTTGTGAAAAATACGAGTGCTTGTATGCTGCTGTGGGAATTTATCCGCATAACACGCATACTTGCGCATTTGATGAGCAAAAGCTAAAGGAATTGACGAGTAATAAAAAGGTTGTTGCAATCGGCGAAATCGGGCTTGATTATTATTATGATGACTCGCCGAAAAGCGTTCAGTTAGAGTCGGTTGAAAAACAAATTATTAGCTACTTAAAAAATATAAGCCAAAAGGCGTTGTTCACTGCTTTTCAGGCTCATTAGAAATGGCAAAGGAAATTGTAAAGTTAGGAATGTATTTAGGAATTGGCGGTGCGCTGACCTTTAAAAACGCAAGGGTTTTGCCTGGTGTTGTAAAAGAAATTCCACTTGAAAATCTGGTGCTTGAAACTGACGCACCTTATATGGCACCTGTGCCAAAAAGGGGTAAAGTAAACCGTTCCGATTACATAAAGTTTATTGCAGAAAAAGTTGCAGAAATTAAAGAAATTTCTGTAGATAAAGTATATGATGTTACAAACAAAAACGCTGAAAGGATTTTTAAGTTTTAGGAGTAGAAGATGAGTAAATTTTTCGCATTTATTTCAAGAATGAAATTCATTAATCGCTGGGCGCTTATGCGCAACACTTCTTATGAGTCGCTGGTTTGCCACTCACACGAGGTTGCGGTTGTAGCTCATGCGCTTTGCATTATCGGCAACCGCCGATTAGGCAAAAATTATGATGAAAAAATGGCGGCGGTAATTGCGCTTTATCACGATGCGAGCGAGATTATCACAGGTGATATGCCGACACCTGTAAAATACTTTAACAAAGAGTTAAAGGTAGCGTACAAAGATGTTGAAAAAAAGGCGAATGAAAAGCTGATTGATATGTTGCCTGATGATATGAAGGGCGATTATAAAGAGATTTTATTTTATGATGAAAAATATAAAAAAATCATAAAATCGGCTGATAAAATTTCTGCGCTTATTAAATGTGAAGAAGAACTTAAAATGGGGAATTCAGAATTTAAACAGGCGAAAGAAACAATTAAAAAAGCAATTAGCGAAATTGATTGCGAAGAAGCTAATATTTTTATTGAAGAATTTTTCCCTTCATATTCGCTTAGCTTAGATGAACTTAATTAAGGAGTAAAAAATGGCTGAAACAAGACATAACAGCAGAGAAAAAAAGAAAACTTCAAAGCTTGTTCCTATTCTAATAATCACACCGCTTTTGTTGACAATAATTATCGCTTCGGTATTTTTTGTTTATTATGAGCAAAGCAAAAATGTTGATGATAATGAAGTAGTAGCAAAAATCAACGGTTTTGAAATTACCGCTAAGGAATTGGCAGCAAGAATGGCGATTGATAAAAAAAGCGTTGTTGACAAATTCGGCAAGGACTATAAAGATGAGCTTAATGAAGATTTTTGGGATTTGGAAGTAAAAGACGATAATAATAATAACACAAACCCAAGAGAATACTTGCAAAATATGGCGCTTGAAGAAATTGTAAAGTATAAGGTTCAACTTCAAATAGCGTTAGACAACGGTATTTTAAGCAAAGACGAAGCTACTTATGACGCTTTTGTAAAGGGTTATCAAACCGCTAACAAGGGCAAAAAGAAGATTAGCGAAAAGAAATACTATGAAAAGTATTATAATGAATTAAGCGAGAAAAACAGAGCCGCTTTATCTGAAAACGGAAAGCCTTTGTATGTTGATGATGAAAATTTGCGTAATTGGTTTGATGAAGTAAAAGGCAAGGCTTATAAAAAGATTGACAGCTTTAGCTTTGATATTTACTATGCTAATTATGACGATGCGTCAAATAATCTTAACGCGGATAGCGCAAAAGCTATTATTAAAAACGCAAAAAATGCGATAAAAGACGGTAACAGCTTAAGCTTTGTTAAAAATAATATCAGCAAGTTTGTTTTTAAACAGACTATGGATATAAACTATAAAACCGCAACTGAAAAGCAAAAAAATTATCCGTCCTTTTATAAGGAAGCGGTTAATATGAAAATAGGAGATTTTTCAAAGGTTTATTTAGGAGTTCGTCCGCAACACAATGTTAAGGTTGCATTTTTCGGTGTTTGCAAAAGCAGAAAAAGCGGCGGTTACTTAGACTTTGAAAGTGTTAAAAGTACAATTTTCAAGAATTATACAAGTGAAGAGTATGATAAATATGTTGAAAGCAAAGTAAAAGCGGCTAAGGTTAAAAAGTTAGAGAAATTCAGTAAAGTTACGGGACTCGATTGATTTTTTTGGTTTCATCATATTTGCAACACATTTTTATAATAAAATGTGCGTGAAAGGTATGATAGGTTATGAAAAAGTTGTTTGTAAAATTGCTTTGTTTGACGGCAGTTTTTGTGTTGCTGTTTGCTAACATTTCAGCTGTTAGTGTTTTAGCAAAAAATGATTATCCCGATTTGCAGCTTGGCAAGCAGGAAAGCGGTAAGCTGAGCGATTATTGGGGTTCTGTTAAATTCGACTTGATTTTAAGCAGAGATTACACAATCAATTTCAACTACACAAGTACAGTAAAATCGAAAATTGTTGTGCGAGACAGTAAATGGAAAGCGTATTTGAATGAAAACAATATTAAAAAGTGTGAAAAAAGCGTGTCTTTGAAAAAAGGCAGCTATACAGTTTCGCTTTACAATAATACCTTTAAAAACGGTACATATACTTTAAAGGCTTCTGATTCAACTGAATATGCTGAAAAAATAGAGTTTTATAAGCAGAAGTATAAATTATCTGTCGGCAAGGGTATCACTTTACCGCTGAAATGTATTCCTGAAGGAACTCAACCCGGTGATATAAGTTGGTCAACTTCAAATAAAAAGGTCGCTACTGTTAATTCAAGCGGCTATGTTAAAGGTAAAGCACTCGGTGCGGTAACTATTACCGCTAAACTTAGCAACGGCAATACAGCCTCAACGATTGTTTGTGTAAATTCAAGAAGTTATACAATAAAAAAAGGCAGCTCTAAAAAGCTACCTACAATAAATTCAAAAAGTGTTTCCTGGAAAAATAACAAGCCTAAGATTATAAAGATTAAAAAGGGTAAGTTTAAAGGCAAGGCTAAGGGCAAGGGCACTTTAACAAAAACAGTCAGCAAAAACAAATATACTGTTACTATTAAAGTAGTTTAAAACAAAATTAAAAAGACGGTTGGATTTTCCAACCGTCTTTTTTTAACTAATCATAAACTGACAAGCGTAAAATTAAACTGCTCTGTCAACTTTGCCCGAACGCAAACATCTGGTGCAGGCATATACTCTCTTAGGAGTACCGTTTACAACAGCCTTTACTCTTTTTACATTCGGTTTCCATGTTCTGTTTGATCTTCTGTGCGAGTGAGAAACCTTAATACCAAAGGTTACTGACTTTCCGCAGTAATCGCATTTAGCCATAACTGCACCTCCTTAATTCATAAAAAAGATAATTAGCAAAAGTTATTTTAACAGATTTTCAAAGAAAAATCAAGTATTTTTTTCAAAAAAATAAAAAAAGTTGCGAAAACCGCTTGACTTTTTAATTATTATATTATATAATATTAAACTGCACATAATGGGTAAAATGCCCAATTATGCCATTGTTGATACATTGATTATAACTAATGTTTTTGAAATTGTCAAGTGCAAAGTTTTCTTGAGAGTTTGTAAAAAAATAATCAATGATACAGCCGTTATTAATATAAAAGGAGTGAAGAAAAGCCTATGGTTAATGTTAAACCAGTAAAGCTTGGTAAAAACACGAGAATGAGTTTTCAGAAAATCAACGAAGTTCTGGAAATGCCGAATTTGATTGAAGTTCAGAAAAACTCATATCAATGGTTTTTGGATGAAGGTCTTAAAGAAGTATTTAAAGACATTGATTCTATCACCGACCACAACGATAATTTGGTTTTGAGTTTCATCGACTACCGTATTGATGATGAGCCAAAATACACTATCGCTGAATGTAAAGAAAGAGATGCTACTTACGCTGCTCCGCTTCGAGTTCGTGCCAGACTTCTTAACAAAGAAACAGGCGAAATTAAAGAAAGCGAAGTTTATATGGGTGATTTCCCATTAATGACAGATGCAGGTACTTTTATTATAAACGGTGCTGAAAGAGTTATTGTTTCTCAATTAGTTCGTTCACCTGGTGTTTACTTCTCTTATGAAGTTGATAAAACAGGTAAAGAGCTGTTTAATTCTACAATAATTCCAAACCGTGGTGCTTGGATTGAATACGAAACTGACCATAATGACGTTATGTATGTTCGTATTGATAAAAACCGCAAATTACCTATGACTACTTTTGCCAGAGCATTAGGATTGGCTTCAAATGTAGAAATTCTTGATGTTTTGGGTGAATCTGACAGACTTTTCTCCACACTCGAAAAAGATGTTTCCGATTCTGTTGAAAACGCTCTTTTAGAAGTTTACAAAAAACTTCGTCCTGGCGAACCATTTACGGTAGATGGTGCTCAAACACATCTTCATAATCTCCTTTTCGACCCAAGAAGATATGATTTGTCAAGAGTCGGCAGACATAAATATAATAAGAAACTTTGTCTTAGCGTTCGTCTTACAGGCAAGAAGCTTTCTCGCCCTGTTTGCGACCCTGCTTCAGGCGAAGTTATTGCAGAGCCTGGCGAAATTATTAACCGTGAAAAAGCGGAATATTTCGAGAAAATCGGCGTTAAAGAGGCTTATGTTAATATAGAATATGAAGGCGAAGAAGTTGAAAGAAAAATTCTTTCAAACGGCATGGTTGATGCTAACGACTTCGTTGATTTTGACGCAAGCGAATATGGCATTAATGAAAAAGTTTGCTATAGCGTTTTAATGGAAATTTTGAACGAATGCGAAAATGAAGATGAAATAAAAGAGGCTTTTGTTGCTCGCCATCGTGAATTAATTCCTAATAATGTAATTCTTGATGATATTTACGCTTCAATGAACTATATTTGTGGACTTCCTGCAGGTATCGGTTCAGTTGATGATATCGACCACTTGGGTAACCGTAGAATTCGTTCAGTAGGCGAATTGTTGCAAAATCAATTCAGAATCGGTTTTGCAAGAATGGAAAGAGTTATTCGTGAGAAAATGGCTATTCAAACTCAAGAGTCTGAACAAATTTTGCCACAAACTCTTATTAACATTCGCCCTGTTGTAGCGGCTATTCGTGAGTTCTTTGGTTCTTCACCGCTTTCACAGTTTATGGACCAAATCAACCCACTTGCAGAATTAACTCATAAACGTAGACTTTCAGCACTCGGTCCTGGCGGTTTGTCAAGAGACCGTGCAGGCTTTGAAGTTCGTGATGTTCACTATACTCATTATGGTAGAATGTGTTCTATCGAAACTCCTGAAGGTCCTAACATCGGTCTTATCTCTCACTTGGCTACTTTTGCTAAGATTAATGAATACGGCTTTGTTGAAGCTCCTTATCGTAAGGTTGATAAAGAAAAAGGTATTGTAACTGACGAAGTTGTTTATATGGCTGCTGATGAGGAAGACGAGTTTATCATCGCTCAAGCGAATGAGCCTTTGGACGACGAGGGTCATTTCAAGAGAAGAATTATCAACTGCCGTCATCAAGATGAATTTATCGAAATTGAGAATACAGCAGCTGATTATATGGATGTATCTCCTCGAATGATTGTATCAGTTGCTACCGCTATGATTCCGTTCCTTGAAAATGATGATGCGAATCGTGCATTGATGGGTTCAAACATGCAACGTCAGGCAGTTCCGCTTCTTACTACTGAATCGCCAATCGTTGGTACAGGTATGGAATATAAAGCCGCTGTTGACTCAGGCGTTACAGTTATTTGCCGTAACGACGGTACTGTTACAAAGGTTTCTGC